>NZ_JAQMTI010000097.1:0-49508 GCF_028329225.1 Sphaerospermopsis kisseleviana CS-549
AAATGCGATGATGAAGCAAGTGGTTGCTGCTAACAGGGTGGGGATCATTAATACACCGAACCAGCCGATGTAAAGGCGGTTGTTGGTGCTTGTGATAAATTCACAGAAACGATCCCATACGTTGGCGCTTTGGCGCTGTTGAATGGTTGCGGTCATGTTTTTATGATTGCTCTGTTTATAATATCGGCGAGTTGTTTTTCTCACCTCTGCACAAATCATAAACTGTGTATTTAGTTTTGTAAAGAGAATTAAAATTAGTTTTGTTTATAACTTTTATAGATTTTTCTAATGTAGTGGCGTTGACAGAAATGATCATGGGACGGGCAAGATGCCTATCCCATAGGATTGGTAGATGATTGATAGGTGAAGATCAACCAGGAGGCCATGCCATAGGACGACCGCCTAAGATGTGTATGTGTAGGTGATAGACGGTTTGACCGCCATCGTTACCAGTGTTCATGACTACGCGATAACCGTTTTCTAGTCCTGCTTGGGCGGCGACTTTTTGGACTGTTAATAATAGATGTCCTAATAATGCTTGATCTTCAGGTTGGGCGGTAGCTATGTTAACTATGGGTTTTTTGGGAATGACAAGGATGTGAACTGGTGCTTGGGGGTTAACATCTGTAAAGGCTAAAGCCAAATCATCCTCATAAACGATGTTTGCGGGGATTTCCCGACGGATGATTTTACCGAAAATGGTATCTTTGGTTTCACTCATGCGGTTTTACCTAGTATATCTGTTAGAGATTTTAGGGGATAGTTGGGTGAGGTGGCGATCGCTTACCGTGGGTATCGCTTTTTTGCAGAGAAAAAGTTAAGCTGTTGTGTAATCAGTGCATCTATAGCTTTATTACCAAACCTGCGGATGTCAGTACCAAACGTTTAATTAGTCTCGCACCCAACAACTAGGTAAAATGGGTAACACAAATCCCGGATGTAGTTGCTAAAGAAATACTCAATTCTGAATTTCAGTGGATTAGTAGAGAAAGTGATGTACTTATCCGCGCTGAGAGTCAAGAATACAGAAAATTTCTGGTTCTTAATGAACTGCAATTGCGGTATAAACCAGAAATGCCTCGAAGAATGCGAGCTTATGCAGGACTAGCTGAGGAAAAATATCAATTACCCACCTATCCTGTACTCATTAACATTCTGAAAACAGGTAATGAAGAAATACCAACTCGATATCAGTCAAATATTGCTGGTTTGGAGGTGCGTCAAGATTACCGAGTAATTAATCTTTGGGAAGTAGATGTTAAAATTGCCTTAGAACAACCTTTACCTTCTCTACTGCCTTTTGTACCAATTCTCAAAGGTGGTGAAGATGAAACTATAATTCGGGAAGCATTGCGTTTATTAAAAGCCGATGAACAGTTAAACCAATTAGAAACAGTTCTGGCTTTTTTTGCTACTTTTGTATTAGATAGTGCCTTAGTTCAAGAAATCATGAGGTGGGATATGGCTGTTTTACGTGAATCACCTTGGTATCAGGAAATATTGAAACAAGGGGAAAAACAAGGTGAAGAAAAAGGAGAACAAAAAGGGAAAAGAGAAGAAAGAATCTCAAGTATTGAGTTATCTTTAGAAGTGAAATTTGGCAATGAAGGATTAAAGTTTATGCCGAAAATATCAGAAATATCGGATTTTGAAACATTAAAAATAATTCAACGTTCAATTCTCACAGTTGAAAGTTTAGAGGAATTAAGACTGATCATGGAAAACTTGTAATCATAAATTACTCAAAAAGTGAATTGAGAATCAAGTAATGCGTAAAGAACAATAAAGATCAATATTGCTCAAATATTACCAGCTTGAAAAATCTGTTTAGCAGTCAAATTCAAATCTGGAAAAGTTGGTGATATTATCTTTTCATCATTTCTAAACTGCCTTACTTGATACTCACCATCAATCAATAAATGAATAGATATAGTAGGTTGTTTAGGACTACCTATATAACGAATACCTCCTAAAGCTAAATAATCAATAATCCAATATTCAGGAATGCCAATTTCTTCATAATCTCGTAATTTAGTTAAGTAGTCATCACGCCAATTAGTGCTGACAACCTCAATAATTAAGGGAATAGAAGCAGCTTGAGTTACAGTTGATTGTTTTTGCCAAAGAGGTTCATTGACTAAATTAGTCCGGTTTAATAATAGAATATCTGGTAAATAACCTGATTCGCTTTCAGGTGGTTTGACTAATGCTTGTTTAGGAATGGAATAAGGAAGATTTAATCTATCAAATTCTACAGTTATTTTTCTAGCTGTAAAACCTATGATATCTTCATGTAGTCCTGTTGGTTGTGACATTTCCACAATTACTCCATTATGCAGTTCATAGCGTTCTCCATCTGGTTTCCAATCTGCAAATTCTGCAAAGGTTACTGGTTTTTGTAAAACTTGAACCATGATTTATATACCTTAACTTCACCGTTATGGATGATTTAATTATACTTGATAGAAAATGAATTGTCCCAACTATCAACACCAGGGCATCACATCATCTAACCGCAGTTGCAGGGAGAGTAAAAGAGGCTTAACGGGTAAGGCGGTTAAACAGCTTGTTTCATAAGGGATAGAGCCTGAAAGCCCCGTTGAAAAAAGAGGCATTGAGAGGTATTTATGTGTTAAGTAACTTTATTTACTTATTTCGGAATATGTGTAAATGTTTATTTGTAATCAATGCAGCTAAATAAAGTATTTTCAGCATCTTCATGGATATCCATAGCTTGTATAATAAATTTTCTCAATTCCCAATAAAATCAGTATTTATATTGATGTATGCGGGGGGGGGGTGAATGCTAACATACACTGAGAAAAAATCATCCACCAAAAGACATATTTTCTCAACCTAATATTTTTTTGTAACCAGGAAACTTAAACCATGATTCGTCGTTTTGCTTTAGCTTCCGCCATCTTAATCACTGCCGGTTCTGCCGCTCCAGCAATGGCAGGTACAGCAACAAGTAATATAACTGTCTCAACTACTGTTATTCATAGCTGCAGTATTTCTACGACTCCACTTGCATTTGGCGATTATGATCCAATCGTTACTCATGCCACCACTCACTTAGATGCAACAGCAACTGTAACTACAACTTGCAGTAATGGTGGGGGAACGTATATTAGGTTAGGACAAGGCGCAAATGCTGCAACTGGGTCTACTAATGTCTCCCCAGAGCGTAGGCTTAAGGATGCTGGTAATGGATATATCAATTATAACATTTACCAGAATTCAGGACGCACTACAAATTGGGGAAATACTGTTGATACTGGTCTGAGCGTTATGGGAACTGGTAGTGCACAAGTTACTACTATTTACGGTAGAATCCCAGCTGGACAAACTGCTGATGACACTACTTACTCTGATACTGTAGTAGCTACAGTCGAATGGTAATCCACAAGATACTACTACTATTTACGGTAGAATCCCATCTGGACAAACTGCTTTTGCCGGTTCATACTCTGATGCTGTAGTAGCTCAAATCAATTGTTAAGAGAATTTAATACTTAGATGCCCGAATTCTTGAAGAAGTCGGGCAACTGTAACAGCTACTGTTACTTACTAAGCCCTGATCATCCAAAAGACATCTGGTAAAAATTACACAAGCGATATCCGTAACCCACGACGCAAAATTTTGGTGCGTTACGTTTCTGTCCTAACGCACCCTGCAAATAAGGTTAATTCTCGTGTTTACCCTCAGTTCCCGCTTAAAATTACTGCTGTTTCCCAGCCTATTTCTGGGCTTATGTTTTAAAACATCCCAAGCCAACGCAAGTAATTATAGCGTTAGTCCCATTAATGTTGTTCTTTCTCCCAGAGTTTCCACTGCTCTGCTGAAATTACGTAATCAGGATACCAGTGCTGCCAGCTTTCAATTCAAAGTATTCAAATGGGAACAAAATGCCCAAGGAGAAGACAAACTCACTCCTACTGAAGATATTATTCTGTTTCCATCTCTACTTTCCGTAGAATCCCAGGGAGAACGGCAAATTAGACTCGGTTCTAAAGTTCCCATTAATACTGTCGAAAAAACTTACCGATTGATTGTGGAAGAACTACCGACAAAAACCAGTCAACCCACCCAGAATGCCATCCAAGTCTTAACTAATTTAAGTATTCCTATTTTTCTACAACCGAGCCAAATCAACCAGTCAGGAAAAATGGGACAACTAGCAATCAAAAAAGGTAATTTATCTTTTGAGATTAGTAATACTGGTAATGTCAATCTTCGTCCACAGCAAATAACAGTGCAAGGACTAAGTGCCACAGGGGAAAAAATCATTGAAACTGCTGTTAATAGTTGGTATATTTTAGCGGGTAATACTAAATCCTACAGTGTAGGATTACCACCCAAGGAAAAATGTAATGGGGTCAAGAAACTGGTAGTGGAAGTAAAAACCGCAAAAACCACCTTTAAAGAGACCCTAGATACTCCCCAGGGCGCTTGTGCTGCTGCTTACCCCCCTTAGTCCCCCTCACAGGGGTAGGTTTTTAATATGATTTGTGAAGGCAAGACCACCGAAGACAAGGAAGGCTTGTCCTGAGCGTAGTCGAAGGGATGGACAAGGAAGATTTTATACGGACAATGGTTTTTTGACGGACTATTTTTGTGACTAAGAATACAGACTTTGTACTGTTTTCCTCCCTTGTCACCTTGTCCACCTTGTCCACCTTGTCTTGCCCTCATGACAATGTAAAATACCTACCCTTGTAAGGGGTTAGGGTGGGGTTAATTTCAAAATGCTTACAAAGTCGCTCTCAGTTGTATCGTGTCCTGGTAATTTCCCGCCGGCACATTTTGCCCCGCCGGAATCTTAATATAAAGATTGACATTACTGGCTGAACCCGTACCAGTCAATGACAAAGCAGTGTTATCGGTGTTCCCCCAAATTATTGTCCTATTTGCATCTTGATATAATTCATACAATAGATAATTTTCCGCACCATCAGTCATGCGGCGCACGGGGTTAGTGTCTGTGGAGCCAGTAGAGGCATTTTGTCCTTGTCCCAGGGTAATTTTCCCAGTAATACCACTCGGTAAAGTGATAGCGATTGGTAATGTTGCTGTTGCCGGAGTAGACGGATTAGTTATGTTCTCAACTGGTATTGGCACAGGATCAACAGGTGGGGTAATCGTGATACTAGGAACTACGGAAGCAGAAACATTCAAATTAGCATTTGCACTACCTGCCATTGCGGGAGCAGTGGAACTGGCTATAAGCAGCAAAACAGTTAATAAGGAAGGGCGCAATTTCATGGTTTTATGTCTGGTTTGATGTCTGGTTTGATGTCTGGTTTGATGTCTGTAAATAATGGCTGGTGGTTGCTGTTGGTTTCTGCTTGGAGTTTTGCAGTCTGTTCTGAGGTTGCTGCACAAGAACAAAATGCTATTTTGGAACTTACCGTTAATCAGGTGGCTAAAGAAGCAATTTTTGTGATTTTACGCCCCAAGGATATTCTTGTTACTCGTTCTGATTTAGAAAAAGCCGGGTTAGAAAGTTTCGCTGGTAGTCGAGAAACTATTAATAATGAAATTTATGTTTCTCTGACTTCCTTAGCTCCCCAGTTAAGCTATATTTTTGATGAAAAAGCCTTAACTTTAAGTATAACAGCCCAACCAGAATTATTAAAGAGTAACTCATTTAATTTAGGTCGCCAGTCACCCCAAAATATTACTTATAGTCAAAACACTAGTATTTTCTTTAATTATGCTTTTAATTTACCTGTTGACGTTGAAAAATTCAATTTCAACAATAATTATACATTTTTTGGAGAATCAGGATTAAGCATTAATAAAAGTTTACTTTATAGCAGTTTTTCCCGCAAAACTGACGGTTCTTGGCTGCGAGGTTTAACAAATTTCACCTTAGACAATCCCCAAAAAATGACTAAATGGGTAATTGGTGATTCCTTTGTCAGTGCCGGCGATTTAGGGGGAGGAATGTTTATGGCTGGTGTGAGTAATTCACGGGATTTTGGACTAAATCCTAATGTCATTCAACAACCAACTTTTAGTTTATCTGGTGTAGCCTTAACACCTTCCAAAGTAGAGGTTTTTGTTAATGGACAAAGAGTAAATCAAACAGAAGTACCCCCCGGTCGCTTTCAATTTGATAATTTACTCCTACCCTCCGGTAGTGGTTCTACAAAAGTTGTAATTCGTGATGCTTTGGGTCGAGAACAGGTAATTACTTCACCTTTTTATTTTGCTACAGGGTTACTAAAACCCGGTTTATCTGACTACAGTTTTAATTTAGGTTTACGGCGATTTAAACTAGACTCTGATAATTTTAATTATGGTTCTCCGGCTTTTCTCGGTCGCTATCGTCAGGGTATCACCAACTCCCTGACCCTGGGCGGGCGCTTGGAGGTTGCTAGTAATTTAATTAGTGGTGGTTCTAGTCTAACCACTAGCCTACCCTTTGGGGCTTTAGGACTATCCCTAGCCATCAGTAGTGAATCAGGAATACCGGGGGCTGCGGCTGCCCTCACTTATAGCTATTCTAGTCGTAATATCGGTTTTGGTGGTTCGGTGCGGCTGTTGAGTGACCGATATGCTAATTTAAGTTTGACAGCATTAGATGACAGAGCCAAGTTAGAAAATAATGCTTTTATTTCTATATCTCCTACCCGTAATTTAAGCTTAGGTTTGCAGTATGCGTCCTCTGACTTCCGTGATAAAGGACACAGTAACCGCCTGGCTCTCACCAGTAGTTTGCGTCTTAATTCCAGTGCAGATTTATCTATCAATCTCAGCCGGTCTAACCAACCTACACAACCAACTACAAATGAACTATTTATCGGGTTCAATTATACTTTAGGTAATGCTAGAGCTAGTATTAATCGGCAAAATACCAATGGTAAAACTGCAATTAACTCAACTGTATCCGTACAGAAATCTCCACCGGCTGGTAATGGCTTGGGCTACCGTCTTCAGGTTAACCCCAACGGGGAAAAAATTCCCGGCAATGGTAGTATTCAGTATCGCGCTCCCTTTGGCGTTTATGAGTTAAACCTCAACCGCAATAATGGTAAAAATAGTGGTTCTGTTAATGTTTCTGGTAGTATTATCGGCATAGGAAATAGTGTTTTTCTTGCTCCTCCCGTTACCCAAAGCTTTGCACTGATAAAAGTTCCAGGGGTAAGGGGTGTGCGTGGTTACAGTAATAATCAGGAAGTTGGACGCACTGATTCTCGCGGTAATTTAATAGTTACTAATCTGCGCCCTTATAATGGGAATAATTTGAAAATCCAAGATGAGGATATTCCTTTAAACTACAAAATTGATGCTAATGAAAAAGTAATTACTCCACCTTTTCGAGGTGGGGCGGTTGTGCGTTTTCCTGTGCAACTAATTCAGAGTATTGTTGGTACTTTGTCGGTAGAAACATCAGGAAAAACTGTAATTCCGTCCTATGGTCAGTTAAATATCACTGTGAATAATCAAATTATTAACTCACCTATTGGTAAGGAAGGAGATTTTTATTTAGACAGTGTTGCTCCGGGAAAATATGCAGCTAATGTGGACTATGAAGGCGGTATTTGTAATTTTGAGCTAACTATTCCCCAGTCTCAGGAACAAATGGTTAATTTAGGTAATTTAAAGTGTATCCTTCCTTAAAGGGTGTTTGAAAAGTTTTTAATAACATTTGTATTCGGTGATTTCACTCATTGTTAATTTACCTGAAAATCTGCTTTGATATAATTAGGGTTTATTCATATATGAACAATGCTGGCTAGAGTCTGGAGTGCATCTATTGTTGGTATCGACGCGGTGAAGGTGGGTGTGGAAGTGGATGTTTCTGGTGGTTTACCAGGAATTATCATTTTAGGTTTACCAGATTCCGCAATTCAAGAATCAAAAGAACGGGTAAAAGCAACATTGAAAAATGCGGGTTTTGCTTTTCCCCTGCGAAAGATTGTAATTAACCTCACTCCCGCAGATTTAAGGAAAGAAGGACCAGCTTTTGATTTACCAATTAGTGTGGGAATTTTAGCAGCTTCTGAACAAGTTAGCCCGGATTTATTAGGGGATTTTTTATTTTTAGGTGAAGTTTCTTTAGATGGTAGTTTGCGTCCGGTGGCTGGTGTTTTACCTATTGCTGCAACTGCTGAAAAAATGGGAATTTCTGGTTTAATTGTTCCTATGGAAAATACTCAAGAAGCTGCGGTAGTGGAAGGTTTAAATGTTTATGGATGTAGTAATATTTCTGATGTAGTTAATTTACTAAATAATCCGGGGAAATTCAAACCTGTTAAATTAAATGAAAACCCAAAGACATTAGCAGCGACATCTTTAAATTTAGCAGATTTACAAGATGTCAAAGGACAAGCTCATGCACGTCGAGCTTTAGAAATTGCTGCTGCTGGAGGACATAATTTAATTTTTGTCGGACCTCCGGGAAGTGGTAAAACAATGTTAGCAAGACGTTTACCAGGAATTTTACCACCTTTGGAATTTTCGGAATCTTTAGAAGTTACTCGGATTCATTCTGTAGCTGGTTTATTAAAAAATCGTGGTTCATTAGTACGAGAAAGACCTTTTCGCAGTCCTCATCATTCTGCATCTGGTCCGTCTTTAGTTGGTGGTGGTAGTTTTCCCCGTCCTGGTGAAATTTCTTTATCTCATCGGGGGATACTTTTTTTAGATGAATTAACAGAATTTAAAAGAGATGTTTTAGAGTTTTTACGACAACCTTTAGAAGATGGTTATGTGACGATTTCTCGTACTCGGCAATCTGTAGTTTTTCCGGCACAATTTACATTAGTTGCTTCTACAAATCCCTGTCCTTGTGGTTTTTATGGTGATACAATTCAACCTTGTACTTGTTCACCTAGACAAAGAGAGCAATATTGGGCAAAATTATCAGGACCTTTGATGGATAGAATTGATTTACAAGTAGCGGTAAATCGGTTAAAACCAGAAGAAATTACCCAAGGATCGACAGGAGAACCATCAAAAGCTGTGCGGGAAAGAGTGCAAAAAGCAAGGGATATTGCCACAAATCGTTTTCAATCAGAAACTAATGTTAAATGTAATGCACAAATGCAAAGTCGTCATTTACAAACTTGGTGTAAATTAGATGATGCTAGTCGTAATTTATTAGAAACTGCAATTAGAAAATTAGGGTTATCTGCAAGAGCGAGCGATCGCATTCTCAAGGTATCACGCACCATTGCAGATTTAGCAGGAGATGAAAATTTAAAACCTCAGCACGTAGCAGAAGCAATTCAATATCGAACAATTGATAGAATGCAATGATTGGTGATTGGGTAATCAATTTTATGTTTCCCCATTATTACCTATTCCCTATTCCCCATTCCCCATTCCCCATTCTCACAAAAGTTTATAATGGATTGCTTTTTAAGGAGGAGTTAGGGGGATCTACTAAAGATAGAAATGTCGGTAAAACCGATGATCAATTTTATTTGTTTTGTTTTGATTACAAGTTAAACAAAGGGTTTGCAGGTTACTAATATCGTTTTTCCCCCACGGGATAAAGGGATAATATGATCAATACTGAGGTTTGTTTCTAGGGAAGTTTTACCGCAGCTTTGACATTGATATTTATCCCTTTGATAAACATACTGTCTCACTTCTGGAGGTATGGGAATACGTGGGGTTTTGTTCATATTGATTGACTAAATTCTTGAAAATCTTTTTCTACTTGTTGGGCATAATTGCGGGCATATTCTATAATAGAGTTATTATAATTATGCCATGATGTAGTTTGAGCAAATTCAATTAATTCATCAGCGATCGCAGAACCCTGTCTACCACTACTTCGTAATTGATCCCAAGCTGTAACTTCGGCCATTGTTTGGATTAATTTTTCTAAATGTCCTAAATTTCCATCCCAAGCTTGTAAATGGACTGTATCTTTTTCTGGTTGCAATTCTTTTAAAACATAAGATTTTTCACCATCATTGATATGTTCTAATAATGCAGGTGCAATACCTTGAAAACGATTTTGAATTGCAACAACTCTTGCACCTGGAGTTTCCCATTTTGGTTGCGAAACAGTCAGATAAGGTTGTAAAGAACTGGGTTGAGTTTCTTTAAAATCTAGCAAATAGTTCTCATCCGGTGAACCATTACCTTCTACTAGAACTATATAACGTTCTAATCCTAAACTCCCATTACCAGCAATGCGTTTTTCGACATCGAGAATTTCATAAAAATCAGGATTTTGTTCTGTGGTATGATGCCATTGTGTAATTAAGTTTTTAACTTTCTTTTGTTCTGCATCTGTAGCTTTTGCAATTCGTTTATCATCAACTACTAAAAGTCGTTTACCTTTCTTTTCTTTGGTGTATTTATCTAAAAATTTAGCCCGTTTTCTGTGTTCTAAACTGTCTAATAAGTCTTTAACTAAACCTTTTGCAGTTTCCTTTTCTACAGTTCTTGCTTTTCCATCAGCGAGATTTGCAGTGTAGGTTTTTAAATAAATCTCACTTAAATGTAATGCTTCTTCGTCATTTATTCCCACTGCATGAGAACCCACAATAATACTTGTGATAAATCTCACTAAATCCCAGGTACAAGGTGCAATAACTGATTCATCAAAATCATTAATATCAAAATAAACTAAACGGTTATCACCTTTATAACTACCGAAGTTTTCTAAATGTAAATCACCACATATCCAGGTAAGAGGTGCATTATTCAAAGATGATTCTTGAGGTAAATCTTCATAGAATAAATGACAAGTTCCCCGAAAGAAAGAAAATGGATCAGTAGAGATTTTTTTGTATTTTAATTTTAATAATTCTGGATCTCTTCCGTGGTTAAAAGTTTCAATGCGGGTTTTGATGTTGTTCATAGGTGGATGTTGTTTGAATGATAATTTACAGGATTTAACGAATTAAACCTGCCTTTTTAAATATATCATAAGATATCATAAGGTGTAATTTGCAAACCTGATAATAATTCATTACTAATAATTTGCTGATTTCTATAAGTGACAGGTAGAGAAGATGAAGTAAAGACTGTGATAGTTTGCGAAACTGTATCTACTACCCAAACTAAAGAAATTCCAGCTTGTAAATAATAGGTAGCTTTTTCAATCATATCTCCAAAAGTTTGACCAGGAGAAATAATTTCAATTACTAATTCTGGTATCACTGGACAAGGTTCATCTTTTAACCAGTCAATAGGAAGACGCTCATAAGAAACATAAGTTAAATCTGGTACGGGTATCCAATCTTGTCGATTCTTGGTTAATTTGACACTCCATTCAATTACAACACGGCCTTTTTCTTGCGCCCATTTTGATAATAATATAAATAGCGATCCTGTAGTTGAACCGTGAAAAAATTTAGGTGACATTTGTTCATTTTTATATTTAGGTATAGCTTCACCGTTAACCAATTCATATATAGTATCACTTTCAGGAAGTGCGATAAATTCTTCGAGGGTGAGTTTATTTTTAAGTTGAATCATTTTTGGTCTGAATCAGGATGTCCAGGATTAAAGGATTTACAGGATGGGGTTGGATGCTTAGATTTGGGAATTTTTTGTATGTTTTATAACATGGAATAATTATAATAAATAATATTTTTAAATTTATTGTTTTTAACATAAATTAATTTTCTCAACATAATATAATGTCAATATCAGTATATAATTTATATCTTTTTATAACATCCAGAAAATCCTTAAATCCTGGACATCCTGATTCAGACCAAAAATATCTATGGTGAACACAGAAAAAGCCACATTCACCACAAACAATTATACCTCTTTTTATAACATCCAGAAAATCCTCAAATCCTGGATATCCTGATTCAGACAATTAAAAAAAATCTCAACCCAGCGATTAGAAATCGCGTCTACACAAACAAAGTCCACTTCGGTGGACTAATTTATTTATGATGTAGCTTCGTTTATTTTACGTCGTAAATCATCAAGGGGTGATTCAGGTTCTTTAATTTCTGGTTCATCAGGACAAAATTCTAGGGTAAATTTGACTCTAAACTTTCCAGACTCCCAATTTTTACCAGGTTTTAAAACTTTACAATCAACACCTTGCTCTATCCAATCTTTTTTATTTTTCGTAGAGTCAGACTGCATAAAATATGTAAACAATATGTATAGCTGTAGACAAGTAGTTAGGACATCTATTGATAATAAAACTCTCACGACAATTAGGGTCAACAATATAGGGGCGAAGCATTCGGACAATTAATTATCGGTTTTTACCTAAGACTATCATCCGAATGCTTCGCCCTGACTGTGGTCTAAAGACATGAAAACTGCTGTAACAATGTGAGGATGATAAAATTTAGCTGTATAACAGCTTTAGGTCAAACCTAAAGCACCACGAGTCACACCTAATTGATTTTGTAAAAGTTGATTTTGTAACTTTAATGTTTTCCACAGTTCTGAACCTGTGATTTCTCCTTGGATAAGTTGTTGATAATAATGTATGGTTTCCTGTACTTGTGCTGGTGTTTCGTTGAGAAATTCAATTCTCAAATGTTGCAAACCCAAACCTATTAATTTTTGTACATATTCTGCCCCAGTTTGAGCAGCACCATTGTATACTGTATTTCTACATCCTGCGTCTGCTGTAAGAATGTGTTCACTACCTACCCTGTCTCTAATTTTGACCTCGTGTTTTTCGCATGGTCTACCACAGTTAGTGTAGTCTGTTCCTTCAGAAAGAAAAGCACAAAAAACGCAATGTTCCATGTGGAACATAGGAATATGTTGATGTATTGTCACCTCCAAAAATTGCGGTGCATAACTGGTAATTAAATCTACGAGTTGGTTAATATTTAAATCGTAGGATGCAGTTAACCTTTCTAAATTAAACCGCTTAATAAAATAATCTGCGGTGAGAGGATTAGCAACATTTAAGGAAAAATCCCCAATACATCTTTCCCCTGCAAAATATTCTAAATGGTCGTAATTTCTAATCAAATAACCATCTGCTTGGGAATCTTTAACCTGTTTTAAAATCCAATTTTCTCCCGGTTTAGTAATGCGGGGAGGTGCTACAAAAATACTGGGGACTGGGGACTGGTGATTGGTGACTGGGTATTCTTTAAAGATTTTGACCGCTTCTCTATAATTGCGCGGATCTTCAAATTCACAGTATATTGTTTTAATATCTGCTGTTAATGCTGCTTTGAGTTGTTGAATATTTCTGACTAAAACAATCAAATTATTTTTACAATCTTCATCACAAAACCCATAACTCTCTTCAACCCTCTTTCCTTCGTGTCCTTCGCGTTCTTTGTGGTTCATTCCTCTGGAAATTATACTTAAATTTTGATTAATTAAATCCGTCAATTTTGCACTATGATTTAATTGCCAAAGTTTAGGTTTACTTCTTAACTCCTCTAATTTTTCTACTATTTCCCGACGCATTTTATTTAACTCACTCACGGGTAACATTGCATTACCAATAATCTGATTTTGCAAACTTGCTAAATGAAAAGGTGTATTTCCTAAACGTCCAAATTGTTCCTTTAATTTTTCTGATGTTAAAGGTTTAGTATGTGCTTCCTGTAATAATATCTCTGATTTAATCTTGACAATATTACCAAGTTCATCATCAGCAATAGCTATTAATTTATCTCCCACTTCCCCATAGACATCTATATTAATAGGTTGGGTAAAGTTGGGATATTCACCTTCATAACTTTGACGAATTTGTTTATCTAATTCTGGGTCACTGGTTTTCCAAACTTTATCACCGATATTTATTTTATGTATGTTTAAATTATTTCTCCCAAAAGTTAAAATTACTTCTTTACCTTTGGGAATAAGTTCATATATTCTTCCCCCTTCTTCTTTCGCTTCTGGGTGTCCACTATCAAACACTACCCCATCACCAGGTTTAACAGGTGCGGAAATTTTAACGGTTATTTGTTCATTTTTAATGCGAGTAACTTCTCCTAAATAAACACCGCGTTTTTTACCGAAGTTTGCATGAACCAATTCTTGATTATTTATTCCCTCAAACCAACCCGTATAAAGTCCGCGAGAAAAGGCCATTTCTAAATTATATTGGTCTTGACCTCTTGTTCCCCCTTCCCTACAAGGGAAGGGGGTTAGGGGGTTAGGTCTTTCCGCTATTTTATCTAATCCTTTTCTATAAACTTGAGTCACATTAGCAACATATTCTGCTGTTTTTAATCGTCCTTCTATTTTTAAAGAAGTCACTCCAGTTTTTACTAATTCTGGTAAAACTTCTAAACCTGCTAAATCTTGCGGACTGAGTAAATATTTTCTATTACCTAAATCTACAAATTTTCCATCTGCAATTAAATGATATGGCATTCTACAAGCTTGAGCGCATTCACCCCTATTTGCGGAACGTCCTCCTAATGCTTCGCTCGTTAAACATTGTCCAGAATATGCGACGCACAAAGCACCATGAACGAATATTTCTAAGGGTAAAATAATATTTTTTTCAGATATTTGTTGTTGAATTTTATTGATTTCTTTAATTGAACATTCTCGCGCTAAAACTACCAATTGACATCCTAAAGATTTAGCAAATTCTACCCCCGCAGCACTGGTAATAGTCATCTGGGTTGATGCGTGAATGGGAAAGTCTGGGGAAAGATGACGAATTAAACGACAAATACCCACATCTTGCACAATAACAGCATCAACACCAGCAGAAATGATGTTTTTGAGGTATTGCTCTGCTTCTGTCAGTTCTGAGGGGAAAATTAGGGTGTTTAAGGTGATATAACCTTTGACTCCCCGTAGGTGTAGAAATTCCATTAATTCGGGTAAGTCTGCAATGGTGAAATTATCTGCTCTCATTCTGGCATTAAATTTCTCTAAACCAAAATAAATTGCATCTGCACCATTTTCGACTGCTGCAGTTGCACATTCCCAGTTACCCGCAGGTGCTAAGAGTTCGGGGAGTTTGATTTTTGTGGTGGTTGTCATTTTGCGTAGTTTGATTTTATTGTGAATTTATTGATTATATCTAAATTGGGGTATGGTTGGGGGTAGATGAAAATCCTCGGATTCTTTTTTAATCATCTCAATAAATTATTAATCTATTTGATAATTCGGGGATTTGGATTTATCTAAGATTATAAAATTTGATGAATACTCTCAACGACTGGTTCAATAAAATCTACTGCATCACCAACCATCAATTCATCTATAGTCCAGCGATTTTCTAACCCAAAGGTAGGATCTATATCTGCTTCATGAGCAATTTTATTTCTACGATACACGATAGAATTTAATGAGAAATTAAATCCCGAACACGCTGAATACTGATCCGAAATTGATCAAGTGCTGACTGCATAACTCGATGATAAGGCAATAATTTTATCTGCTAAATTGAAAAACGTTGTTTTAAATTCTTGTTGCTTTCTTTGATTAGCTTCTAATACTCTACCATACTGTTTTAACTGTTCAGATGTTAAAGCATAAATAGGTGTAGAATGTTCTTGAGATAGGGCAATTAGACTATTGAAATTAGATATTTTTGTCATGGTCAAATTAACATTCATTCCCTGTTCAGCATATACCTGATTAGGCAACAACAAATTATTTATTTCTAGAATTGGTTTTAACTTATGATTAACTGTATTTTCAATTTTTTCTATCCATATTTGAAATGCTGTGGTTTCTTTACCCCTAATAATTCTATAGTTTTGAACTATAGTTCCTAAAAATTTCAATCTAAATTCAGGAAATGGATAATTAGCTTCCTTTAATATGGGATTTTCACTGGCTTTTCTTGCCCAAGCACACCATTTTGGTAAAATTCTAGCTAGAGAATCTATAGCCATGACGGAAAAGAAATCGGCAGTTGTGGGAACTAAGAAAAAATCGCTAATCATTAATAAATTTTGATTGATAGATCCTAAACTGGGACTCATATCAATTAAAATGTAGTCAGCGTTAAATTTACTCGCAGTCTTTTCTAATAAATCATAAATTGCACCTGGTAAATTTTTTAGTGTTTGAATTGAACCACTAAGTTCTTGGGCAATTCCTAACGTTACTTCATATTCACCAAAGCCCACATGGCCTGGTAATAAAAATAATCCTTCTTGTCCTTGTATGGGTATACAATCTACTGCTTCAATAGCTCTTGGTTGAGATTCAAAAGCAGGTGCTAAACCTGTTTTAATATTAGAATGTGTATTGTAGATATTTTCTATTCTCGCTTCATCTTCTTCTGTTTCTTCTTTTAAAGCCATCCCTGTCAGATTACATTGAGGATCTGTATCCACAAGTATTACTCTCTTGCCTTTTGCTGCAAGCATCCAACCTAAGTTAAAGGTAGTGGTAGTTTTGCTAACACCACCTTTATGATTAAATAAGGCGATTTTCTGAACCATTGTAATTATTTTGGTAAATGTCTCATTGGAAAATCTGTATTACTTAGTATAGCCTAAGTAAATTATTTCTAACTTAATACGCTCACAACATTTGTAATAATTGAACCCGTATCTATTTCTGTTATTAAACTAAATCAAAACACTATTAACTAGCACTGGTTAAACTATATCAATGCTAAAAGAAAGCCTGAAAATCAGGTTTAATTTAGCAAATAACCAATTCTGGCTTGACTATATTTATTCTTTTAAAAATGGCTCAGGTCGGATTTGAACCAACGACCCCAGGCTTATGAGTCCCGTGCTCTAACCAACTGAGCTACTGAGCCAAACGTTTCATCAACATTAATTAATATAGCACACTATTTTGGCTGTGGCAATGACCAAAACAAATTTTTGCCAAATTTTTTCTTCCATATAGCCGTAGACAGAGTAGTTAGGACATCAATATAATAATGAACCTCTTACTACAAAACGGTTTTACTCCTGCCTCCTGCCTCCTGCCTCCTGCTATATTTCCAAAATAAAAGAGGGAGTCAAACTCCCTCCACAAACAAGACAATTACTAAATTAACCAGCAGCCAAGTATTTACAGGCGTGCCTGTGTCCGTGATGGCAAGAAAGCAATGGGGTTAACTGCGCCCTTACCTGCGGGGTGAACTTCAAAATGGATGTGGGATCCTGTGCTAAAACCAGTGCTACCCATCGCTGCAATGATTTGTCCTTGTTCCACTTCTTGACCTACTTGCACTAAAATCCGGCTGTTGTGAGCATAGCGGGTCAAGCTGCCATCAGGATGGCGGATATCAACTAACAGTCCATAACCACCGTTATTCCAACCTGCTCTTTCTACCCTACCTGCGGACGAGGCGTAAATTGGTGTACCCACGCCGTTAGCAATATCAATACCTCTGTGCATTCTACCCCAGCGCCAGCCATAGCCAGAGGTAAGCACACCCTTGGCAGGCCAAATATGCGCGGTGGAAGAGGAAGGCTCTGTAGTTTCTTCAACAGATTTGGGCAGATATAAATCTACTGCTGCCAAAGGTGGTAAAGCTGGGGATACTCTGGTTCCGCGCAAGTTACCCAAGGAGTCACTAGAGTTGACACCAGCGGTAGGTACGTTTAACCTAATGCTAGAAGAACTACCAGAGGAGTTACCAGGTAAAGCTGTTTGCCTTGATAGGAATTGGGGGTTAATTGGCTCATTATTGGGTCGAGCCGCACTTACCAAGGGCTTAACCGGTTGTTGACTATAGCCTGGTTGTATCGGCTTGGGTACAGAAATTGATACCGCATTCAGTTGAGCATTAACTGGAAAATTTGTTTGATTATTGGCTTTCTCCACCACAACGGGGACTGGTGTATTTTCAGTTTCATCCACGTTAGCCACAGTTACACCAGACTTTTGAGCGCGGTATTTTTCCCTTAGTCTTTCAATTTCGGCTTGCAAGCTGCGGATACGCTCAGGACCTTTGAGCTTTGCTGTTTTTTGAGGTAGTTGTTGCTCGGTTTGTGTTTCTGTCGCAATATCCAGTTGTGAATTATCACCCCTCACTGTCAAGGAATTAGGAGCAGTGAATTCAGTTTCTGGGGTTGGCGGCAGTTGATTCCCAGCTAAAGGTACGGGAATAGCAACACTGCTGTTGTTCCTAGCGACTGGTGACTGTTTGACTACAGGTACGGGAATGGCAACACTGTTATTGTTGCTTTCCACTGGTGACTGTTTGACTACAGGTACGGGAATGGCAACACTGTTATTGTTGCTTTCCACTGGTGACTGTGGAATCAGAGGTAGATTAGCTTCTGGATCAGGTTTACTCAGCGGAGAAACAGCAAGTTTGGGATTGCTGCTAGGCCGGATGAAAGTAGGACTGATTGCTACAGTTGGCTGAGTGTAACTGGTACGCTCTGCTTTAGCTGTGGGAATAATCAGTTTTTGACTGATTTGCAGCTGGTTGGGATCATCGAGATTATTAGCTTTGATGATATCGGAAACAGAAGTCCCGTAATTATCAGCAATCTCGGCTAATGTGTCTCCGGGTTTAACTTCGTAGGTTGTCGTTGCTAATTGCGCGACAACTGCGGGTGCGGGTGCAGGTGTCAATGCTTTCTGCACTGGCGCACTTGTTTGTTTATCCTGTTTTAACCTGGATATTAGGTCGGCTTGGTTAGCATCTATCACCTCTGACGACTGTACTGGCAAGCTGTTATCAGCTACAGTTGTTGGTTGTGCTACCTCAATACCAGCTTCTGAGAACTTATTTGTCTCATCAGGCCGCAACTGGGCAAGACTATTTCTTAAACGGTTGGATTTTTCCTGTAAGCGATTGAGTGCGAACTCTTGCTGCGCTTTTAGTTGTGCATTAACATCATTGCTAACTGGGTTTGCTGATTCTACTATTACGACTGGGGATAGAGAATCGGCAACACCCTGATTTTGAGAAAATTGCGATTCTGTCTGGGACAGTGGTTTTTCTGTTTGTAACCGAGATTGAACTGAGTTGTTATTCAATCCCTGCTCTACTTGGGGTTGCAAGTAGACAGCATTTTTGTTAGCTTCTGATGTTTGAATTTGTACAGCCATTTCCTTGGCTGCAACTGGCCATTTAGCTTCAAGCCCAGGCATTTGCGAAACTGCTGTTGGTTCCCCGACAATGACAGGATTTTCAGGCACGCTCGCTGAAGGGACGGCTTGGGACTCCAGCTTTGTGGCCGCAAATTTTATCTCAGTGTCAGAAGCAGCAGGAATTGTTGAGGCTGCTTTTTGACTGCCAACAGGCGCGGCTGCTTGGGCTTGATCGCTTTGTCGAGTCACCAAAAGGCTGGTTGCGCCCATTGAGATTGCCAAGCCAATCATCGCGGCTTGGGTTCCCGCCCGGCGGTTTGTTTTGTGAATTGTCTCATTTGACGGCTCGATCAGGACACCATCGCTGTTGGGAGTATTGTTTAACACAGCCTTTACTCTCTTTTTCAATGCTCGTTTCAAAGACGACCTCCTATGATCACGCTTCGCTTAACTGATCTTGATTTTTCTGTTGGATATTAATCCATAATTTGAGATCACATCAAACGATAGATCAAGATCACATTTACCAGAGATACTTAGGCAAGATTAACCTGCTTCTCTGATTTAGACAAGTTCACACTTGTTAGTCAACCTTAAGATTTTTGCGTTGAATTGTCTGTTTTCACTCCTCACAAAACCCAGGATTTTTCGCTCTTGACAGCTATGCCTGATGCTCATGCTTTCAAAGCGGGGACTGGACAAATCTGATAGCTTTGATCCCGTTCACTATCGCTGTTAGCATTTGCTCTGCTGCAACTTTGAAAAAAACGATGTTCCTGCTGTAGATATTTTCTAAGTTTTTTTATCTAATCAGTCTTATCAACAGGAGACTTTACGGCTTTTATTTCCTAAAAAACAACCGTACAAATCCGCCGCAGTTTCTGATATGGTCGATTGTATTTCATAATACAAATAGCTAAGATGCTTGACAGTAAATGCTTTGATGATTTTACCTCTGACAGAGATAAAATTTCAATTCACTAAAATCTATCATTGTCTCTTGGTTTGGAATCAAAGTTTCTATACAAATTTCTTATATGACTATCTTTGGACTCAGCAATTTTTTTTATCTAGGTTGATTTAGTATATAAATGTTGCTACATCTAAATCTTGTTTTAGTAATAATACTTAAACAGTTAAGTGGAGAATTTGCTTCTTTCCTAACTGATTCAATCTTTATAAGTAAAACCTAGCTTACTATTGTAGATACCCTAACTGTCGTCGGCATTCAAACAAGCCAATAGCCACACTTACGGATAGATTCAAGCTGCGAACGCCGGGTTCGTGCATGGGTATGTAGAGGGTAGAGTGACAGACATTGAGAACATCTGGCGGTAAACCTGTGGTTTCACTGCCAAACAATAACCAATCATCGGTTTGATACTGGTAGTTAATATAGTTAAAACTGCCACGGACGCTAAACCCTAACAATCTGCCTCCACGCTGTTGATGGATGATTTGGAATGCTTCTGGGGATTCGTGATAGTGCAGTTTGACGTAAGGCCAGTAATCTAAACCTGCTCTTTTGAGGTAGCGATCGCTAATTTCAAACCCTAATGGACCCACCAAATGCAATTCTGTCCCTGTAGCGGCACAAGTACGGGCAATATTGCCTGTATTTGGAGGAATTTGCGGGTTAACTAAAACTACCTGGGGCATAAGACAAGTCAAAAGTTAAAAGTTAAAAGTCAAAATCCAGTAGAAACCAAGGAAGGCACTGGGGTTTATAAGTATATCAGAGAAAATATACCTAAAAACACATATAGACGATATATAGGTTTTGTTAATAGGCATTAACCACTAGGGACACATTAGATTTTTAAAACAAATAAGGTCAAGGAGGCAGGAGTTATTAATTTTGGATTTTGGATTTTGGATTTTGGATTATTTTTGTCAAATCCAATCTAAAGTCTAAAATTTTTTCCCAGTACCCAGTCCCCAGTCCCCAGTCCCCAGTCACCAGTCCCCACTAAGCCATGACAGAGGAACAAAATAATTTGCTTTCTAGTTCTTGTTCCCGTTCTTGGGTGGCAATGATGGCTTGTTTAATGACTTGCTGGGCATCGACACCAAGTTTGTGTAACTGTAACCATTGTTGGGCTTCGTTGCCTTCACGGAGAATTTTCTGTAAGGGAGACAGGAAACAACCGAAGCCTTGTTGTTTGGCTATGCCCCAAACTTCTTGATATAGCTGGTTAATCCAATCTCTGGCGAGTATGGTACTACCATCTTGCCAATGTTGCAATTGGGCATCAAGACTGGATGTGGCTGCTGCCATTTCATTTTTAGCGGTTATATTAATTAGTTCTTCAGGTGAGAAACTGCTTTGGGTTAAGGGGTCAATATTGGGGTTGTCAATGATTTGCAATAACCGCGCTTCTAATAAGGCTGTAATTGCTAATAAGAAAATAGGATCTGTGACTAAATCACAAATTCGCAATTCTAAGCGATTTAAATCATAAGGACGGCGATCGCCATTTGGTCTAACTGATGTCCACAAATGTCGGACATTTTGCATTGTTCTAGCTTTTAACTGTGCTTCCACCCATTGAATATGATGGTCATGACTGGCAAATAGAGGTACATGACTGGGAGTTTGGGGGAAGAGTCCCCAACGGGTAGAATGATAACCTGTGGCTTTACCATCTAAAAATGGTGATGAGGCGCTTAGGGCAAGGAAAAGTGGCGCTTCTATACGGATAATCCGACAGGCACGCATTAATATTTCTGGATGGGGAATGCCAATATTAATATGTACGCTGGCGGTGACAACTTTTGTCCCGTAGGTTTGCTCAATGTAGTCATGATAAGGGTTAGTGAGGTCAGAACGGTAAAAGCGATCGCTTCTTCCCAAGGACAGGGTACTCCCTGGTATCAATGTGTAATTGTTTAACCGCTGCAAATATTTCCGTAACTGCTGACGTGGGCGCAATAAACCACACAATTGATTTTCGTAACTGGTGGAAGCTTTAGTGATGTATTCTACGTTGCGGCTATCTGGCTCTCGCATAAATCCCTGTAAATCCGCAACAATTTGGTCGGAGAGACCAACTATTTCACCTTGAGGTGTGCCAGTATACATCTCAATTTCAAAGCCTTTCGTTAAGACCACTTTATTTTGCTCCTTGGCTCTCCTAATTTTGATAAATTGTATCAAATTTAACGATTTTTTGCATCTGGTGATTGGGGATTGGGTAGTAATTTATAATTACGAATTACTTATTACCTATTACCCAATTATGAATTACTCATTATTTTTGCTCTTGCAGAATTGATTGTTGCATCAGATAAATCACATAATGCTGCTAAGGAAATTCTGCCTTCATTTAATAAGGAAGTTACCCTAGTTGATGCTACTTCTGATATGCGCTTACCGCTACGAATTTGAATTTTAAATTTGTCAGCTATACCATCGAAAATCACCAAAAGAGATATATTTTTCCAAATAATTTGTGTAGGTTGAATCACCTTAAAAGCAGTGACTATTTTTCCTGCTTCTGGTACATGAAATGTTAATCCTGAGTTTTGAATAATCTGCTGTATTCTTTCCAAAGGTAAAATAGAGATATCAATATTTATATGTTCTATTTTCACCAAGTTGGCTAAATCAGGTAATTTCATAGAGACATCATTATTTAAATCTTCGTTTTTACAGGTAAGTTTACCTTCTAAAAAATCGGTAACTGCATAAATTTCCACTGTATAAGCCGGCAGTGGTACTGTACCTTTTTCATAAAATAATTGTCCTTCTGGGGTAACGGTAATAGGTGATTTTAATGCCAAAGTTTGTAATGATTGAAGTGTGGAAATTGTACTGTGAACAAATACAGGATCAAGTCCCAGGATAGATGCTAATTCATCTCCTGTTGGTGGGGGTTCAAATTCCAGTCCAGCACGGATGATAAACTCTTCCATGACATTAAATGGACGTGGTTCTTTAACTGTTAATTCTAAGGTATTTTTACGCAAACTATAGCGAAATTGACGGGCTGCAAAAACTGATAATTGGGGATTTTCTGTTTCAATTTCGGTAACTATATTTTTGAGATGCGGATCAATATTTCTATCAACAGAACCAGGAAACATCAATAAAACCTCCATGACGAGTGGCGAGATTTGCTACTTCTGAATACATTCGACCAACTTTACCAGAGTTGCTGGTAAATAAATCGTGACAACCAACAATTACTAATAATTCTTGAGCGCGAGAAAAAGCGACGTTTACCCTTTCTGGTTTTTTAGCAAATCCCACATCTCCTAAAGGATTATTCCGCACCATACTCACAATTACAACTGGTCTTTCCATACCTTGAAATCTATCAACTGTACCTGTTCTAATGTGCAAGGATGGAAAAAGTTCCGGTTGTAAACGTTCATCTATTTTTCGCAGTTGAGCGCCATAAAATGTAATAACTGCTATTTCTTTTTTAGGTTCACCATTAGCAACTCTAGAACGCCAAGCATTTTCAAAATCTTGACAGATTTTTTCAATGACATCTACTTCTTGGGGATTAAAAAATGATGTTCCTAATTTTTCTTCTGCAAATTCATCTTCTCTAGGCGTTGTCACCCACAGTAAATGATGTTCTGGTTTAATGATTTCACCTGCTAAATTATGGGCGCGTTTGCTATCTGGTTCTAAAATGCCACATTCTAATTTACCATCATAAAACTGATTGATTGCTCCCATAATATTGGGGTGCATTCGATATTGGGTATTGAGCATTTGTTTAATGCTATTATCGGCATTTTCAAACTGAAATTTAAATAAGGATTCTTCGAGAAATCCCATTTCTTCTCTAGAATGTCCCATTGTTTCTGCGACTTCTTCTATTGTGTCAATTTCTAGCATTGGTGGTAGTTGTCGGTGATCTCCTACCATGACTAATTTTTTGGCTTTCAATGCGGGGATAACTAATTCTGGAGGTGTACATTTACTTACTTCATCAATAATGACAACATCAAAATATTTAAATTCTTCCGAGAAGTTGTAATTTGCAGCTTGCACGCAGGTGATACCAACGACGTTAGCGTTATCTAAATAAATTTGTCTTAAATCGTTACTATCTCTTTCTGAAGGTTGACGTAGTTTGGTAATCCAATCTTGGACAAAGTTTTGATATTTCCGCAAATAATCTTCTTCATTTTGTAGTTGTTGTTGCCAAAGATCAAATTGTTGTTTTATCTGCTGCAAAAATTCCAAATTCAAGAAATCTGTTTCTGTGGTTTTGGGCTGAGGTTTAAATTGATCGGGTATTTGTTGCCAAGTCATCTCGCAGCAATTTTTTTCTATGATTAAATCATTGGAGATATGGGATTTTAATTTTTCTTCTATTTCATTTAATTTAATTTTTGCTTTTTCAAGTTTTTGTAAAGAGTTTTTGCTGGTTTTATTTATTTTTACTAGTTCCTCTTTTAAAGATTCTTGAATATTCTCGAATACTGAGAAAGCATCTAAGGAGGAATTTAAATCATCCAGATGAGTTATGCAAGTTTCCCAAAGCTGCACTTGTTTCTCAAATTCCTGATGCTGTTCCCAAATATTTGCTTGTTTTGCTAAATATTGTTGTGTGAGATTTCGTAATTTTACAGGTAGCTGTGGTTGTTTATTCAGCTGTTCCAAAATTTTTACAACTCTTTCCAGCAGTAAATTAGCATCTTGACTGGCTTTTTCTACCTGAGTTTGAGTTGCTAATATTTGTTCTTGGGTAATTTGATTATTTGGAGGTTGATTTAACTGTTGTTGTTTGTGCAAATTATTAAGTTGTTGCTCTGCTTCTGTTTTTAATTTGAGAACACATTGACGAGCATTAGCAAGAATTGTATCTAATAATTCTTGGGTAATTCTAGCTAAAGTAGAATCCAGGTTATTTAATTCATAAGATGCACTGTAGGTTTGTTGCAGTTGAATTAAAAAACTCTGGGCATTTTCAACTAATAATTGACGTTGTTTTGTAGTGAGTAATTGATACTTTTGAAACTGTTGATATGTTGCTTGCCATTTTTGGCGATCGCTCTTTTCCAAGAATAAGAGAATTTGACTAAAATTTTGCTGCATAAAATAGCTAAAATTATGCTTTTTACCCCTTCTGTCACTAAAATTACCATCAATTTCATAAGACAATGCTTTGATTAGTAATTCCCATTCTGGTAATTTAATTTGGTAATTCTTTGGTAAGATTGGCAAGTTTAAGTTTTTAGCAAACATCAATAAACCCAGTGGTAAATGCAGCATTTCTTCAGTCAATAATAAATCAGATTGCTGGCAATTTTTCAAAACTTGGTAAAGATGGGAATACGCTGTAGTTTTCCACTCTTTAACTGCTGCGATAATATAATCAATTTCTCGTTTACGGTTTTCCCAATTTTGAATGGTTGGTTGTAGCTTGTGATCCTGATTAATAGACTTTTGATACTCTGTTTGTAACTGATGTAAATAGGCTGATTTTTTTTGGAAACCCTGTACTAATTTTGCTAAGTCTGACATAGCGATAGTTGCATCATAAGCATAGGTGAATGTTGATTGAAATCCGGCAATTTCCTTGGCTATAGTTTCCCGCAACCAGACAGCTAAACCGAATGCACCACGCACAGGACAAATAACCCCCAGTTCATCGGTATACTTAATAGCTTGATTGACTTTTTCCCGAAAATCTCCTACTAGATTATTTTCTAATATATAAGGTTGCAAACGGGGTAAAAAATTTTTAATTTCTGGATCATCCCAATTGATATTTTGTGGTTTATTGATAATATCTTTCACCCCATTAATTAAAGATTCAATTTCATTTTTATGCTCAAGCAATTCATGATAGACAGTTTCTTGAGTTCTGTAAACATTCTCTAACTTTATCTTTTCATCTTTTAATTTCTTTTGTTTATGATTGACTTTTTCCACTAATTTTAAGTAATCTGTAAATCTTTTCGATGTTGTTAATAGCTGCTGAAGAATTTGTATATTTTCTCTGTGTTGATTGAGATTATTTTCACAGTCATTAGCAGTATTTTCTAACCATCTGTTAATTACTTGGTCTTCTAAAAATCCTTGTCCTTCTTCTCCAACTTTTTCAGCTTTTCCTTTTCTGACAGCGCGGATAACTGGGTTGTGAACTAAGCGACTTAAAGCATTATCAACTGCTAAATTAGCTTGGGAAGTAATTAATGTGCGACCACCACGCAAAGCTATTTGATAGCAAATTTCGGCAATTACAGTCGTTTTACCTGTTCCTGGTGGACCTTGAATCAAAACTAAATCTTCTGCGGCTATTACCTTTTCTACAGATGCTTTTTGACCTGAATTTGCAGCAGATAATAACAAATCTTGTGGTTTTAGTTTAACAGTTTTTTGAATAGGTCTGGCTTGGGAAGCGTCAAATAAGAAATCTCCTAAATATGGGTTTTGTGTCCGTCCTTGTTTTAATTGTTCTAATGCTTTTTCTTTACGCTTAATTTGTTTAATATCACCAGCAGCATCAAAAAATAAGTATCCTTTTGTTGGTATTTGATAATTTTCCGATGCTATATATTCTACTAATTCCCGCTCAAGCCTGATGTAAATAAGATTATTTCTGTGGTCAATTTTTTCAATATTTCCTAATTGACGACTAGTGCGACGAGTTATTTCAGTAGGTACAGAATCAGAAAATTTGATATCTTGATTTTTTGCCTGTTTTACCCGTTCCCAAAAGTTTTCTACATCTAAATAATTCTCTTCATCACCATCAAGGGTGGCTGAGTTAATATCAATTTTTAAGGCGATTTCTTTTTGTTGGCAGTCATATTCGGAGTGGAAAAATTTGACACAAAATTGTCTGGCTTTAGCAATACGTTCTTCAATTTTCAAAAAAGCTTTCCATGCTTGTAGTTGGTCTTCGGTGGGTATATGATTACCGCATATTGGCATTTTATTTATTTGTGCCAATCTCTTGGGAGAAATATTTATAGGCTCATAATAATTAGGAACTAACTGCAATGGTAATGGTAAAGCATAAGCGTCAATTCTTCCTCTTGATAGTGGTAATAAATAAACTGAGAGAATTTTTAAACCACCAGTACCATTTTTTTTCACTGCGGCTCTCAATCCTAAAGTTTTATTTAGTTCTTTCAATCTTTTGGGTAGTTGAAACTCACTGTCATCTGTAGCAATGGTTAAATCCCAAATTTCTTCTCCTGTATCTTTTCCCTTACCTTGACGGCGAAGATAAAATAGGCAAGTTTTTTTACCTATACATTCAAAAATCAATTCATGAGCGCGTTCTTTTTTTTCTCGAAAGTTGGAATATGATGTAACTGCTTGTTGTCCTTCAAAGCTACGAATTAAGTTATCAATTGTGGAATTTAATAAGCTATAGCCAAAGGTTTCTGAATTGTTTATTTTCACTAATTTCTGTTGCATGGATGTCCTGATTGTTTTTGATTTCACACCAAGAGGAATAAGGTTAGATATAGTTTTAAAGATGAAACTGGTGATAAACCTGACTGGCGGCTCGATGTAATAAAGAATGTCTCCAAACAAGAGATTTAATATCATCTGCATAACCACCGCCAATAACACAAGCTACTGGATAACCAGCACTAACGCAGGTGGTTAAAACCTGCATTTCTCGTCGAAAAATTCCAGTGTCTGTGAGAGATAATTTTCCTAGTTTATCATCTATATGGGTGTCGACTCCAGCGTCATACAATACTATATCTGGCTTAATTTCTGTTAGCAAGTCTGGTAGGTAATTAGCTAGGGTTTGTAAATAAGCATCGTCTTCCATTCCTAGTGGTAATGGTACATCTAAATCACTTGTTTGTTTGGTGCTAGGGAAGTTAATTTCGCAGTGCATGGAAAATGTAAAAACGCTGTGATCATTTTCAAATATAAACGCTGTTCCATCTCCTTGATGTACGTCTAAGTCAACAATTAACATCTTTTTAGCAAGTCCTAATTTTTGTAAAACGCGAGTAGCAATTGCTAAATCATTAAAAATACAAAAACCAGATCCATAATTAGGAAAAGCGTGATGTGTTCCACCAGCAGTATTACAAGCTAAACCTTGGTTTAATGCTAATTTAGCCGTTAATATTGTTCCACCTACTGCTACACAGGTACGATTTACTAAAGCTGGACTCCAAGGTAAACCAATGCGTCTTTGTGCTTTTGCTTCTAATGTTCCTTCGCAGTAAGCTTGTACATAACTTTTGGTGTGGACTAATTCTATTAATTCTTGCGGTGGACATTCAGGAGTGTGAAACTGTTCTGGATATGCTACCCTGTCAGCTAACAGCAATTCATACAGTTGTCTAAATTTCGACATGGGGAAGCGATGTCCAAGCGGCAGAGGTGCAATATAATCTTGATGGTAAATAATTGGTAGATCCATTACTTAGGTGAAGTACACCAATAAATTTTGAGGTTAACTACTACTGATACTGAGGATTAAGTCTCAAAAATCAGTCTCCAGCTAGATTGTCATCAGAAAACAATTAATTTATTTGTGTTTTTCAAAGTAATAAAAGTCACCTTTTTTTAGGTAGAAATCGGATTTTAGTAAACATATCATCAATTACTTATCATTGCTATAATGTATCACATATTTTTGCTCGGATGATCATTATACATCAATTTCTCTGGAAAAACTTAGCGAGTTTAATTTGCTAATTGTTGATATCCTAATTTTCAGGTCAGCATTCAGCTTTTCGCTTCTAGCTATATTCCTGAGTTAACGATCATTCTCAATCTTGACTCTTGTAATTTTCATTTGTCAATTCACTATCAAATATAACTATGATGCAATGGATTATACCTCTTATATTTATTCTAGTTGGCTTTCTGACTGGCATAATTGGTGAAAAAGTTATTTTTAATAGAATTAAAAGCTTTGTTATTAAGCGGCAAATTCCTGGGAGTGAGATTATATTTCAATCACTGCACAGAATGACCTTTATTTGGTTTGTTTTGGCAGGTTTTTTTTGGGCTATTCTTAGTTCTCCTGTTAAACCAGGTATTGCTAATGTTCTGCAAAAAATCATCACCATAATTTTATTATATTCTGTAACTTTAGTTTTAGCTAGACTGACTGCCGGTTTTGTTAATTTATTTGTCCAACGTACCGAGGGAGTTTCTACATCCCTGCTTTCCAATTTAGCTAAAACAATTGTTTTAGTTTTGGGAACATTAATTCTTTTGCAAACTGTGGGTATTGAAATTACTCCCATAGTTACTACCTTGGGAATTGGAGGTTTAGCTGTTGGTTTAGCTCTCCAAGACACCTTAGCTAATTTATTTTCTGGTTTTTATTTAGTTATTTCTAAGCAGGTAAGAGCAGGGGATTATGTTAAATTAGATGATGGTCATCAAGGTTATGTCACAGATATTACTTGGCGAAATACCACAATCAAGGAAATTTCTAATAATCATAGTTAAACCTGTATGTATACAGTTAGCATTGAAACTCAAGTTCATGCCTTGCGTCCGGGCGATCGCGTGAGATATTCCGGTTTAGACTGGGATATAAAAGATTACAGCACCTACCAAGATCCTCAAGGTTATCAAACAGAGGAATGGTTGTTAGTCTCCTCCGGTGGTTCGGAATATTACTTATTGCGAGAATATGACCCCAGCGAAGAAATTAACTCTGTAACTTGGTATATTTCCAATCAATTACAGAATGTGTCTTTATATACTCCAGATTTTCCCAAAAACCCACTACAACTAACTACATTATGGAAAGAAATGCAAGTATTAAATACCCCTTATCCAGAACTAAAACTTTTCTATAAATCCTATTATTTCGATTCACAAACTGAAGGAAGTTATGATTCTGAAGGGAAAACAAAATCTCGCATTACTTGGGATTATTGGGATAAAGACCATTGTGTAAATTTAGCAATAGAATCTTTTCCCAATCTACAATTAGAGATTTACTCAACCAAAATAGTCAAGCCTGAAGAATTTCATAATATTCAAAAAGGTGTAAGTTCGGAACGCCAGGTATTGAGGTGGAAACCTGAGTTAATAATTGAATTAATAATTGCGCTCATATTTTTGTCCATCGGTATATTTTTAATGATATTTGGGTAAAGTTTCTATGTCTATTTCCTTATTTATTGAAAACTATGATCATCGTATTGCCTTTTATATCAATGGAGATTTACAGTTTGATAGTGCTGATGAGGCAATTTATCATGAAAATTTAGTAATTCCTGCTGTATCTTTAGCCATCCAAAGATTTACTGATACAGATTTACGGGTTTTGATTTGTGGTGGTGGTGATGGATTAGCTGCTAGAGATTTACTGCGTTTTGCTCAGGTAAAAAACATTGATTTAGTAGACTATAATCCAGATGTTATCGAATTAGCAAACACAGTATTTAAACCTTATAATTTAGGCAGTTTAGAACATGAAAAAGTTACAGTATACACTCAAGAAGCCTTTGGATTTGTCAGACAATTAGTTGATGATTATTATCATGTTGTAATTTGTGATTTCACTTGTCCTAAATCGGCTGAAGATGCAAAAATCTATAGTCAGGAATGGTTTCAAGAAGTTAATCGCATTTTAATTCCTTCTGGAATAGTAGCTGTTAACGGAGTTTCACCAAATTATGATACTCACGCTTTTTGGTGTTTGTATCAAACTTTGCTATCAGTGAATTTTGCAACTAAACCCTTACAAATTCAAATTCCCTCATTTTGTAACCATGATTATGGTGATTGGGGTTTCTTTTTAGGTTCAACACAAAGAATTTTGAGGACAGAAATTGAAAACATTGATTTCCCAAATAATTTAAATTATTTAACCCGTGAAAATTTACTCCCTGTCTTTAAATTTGAACAAAAAATAGCAGCATATCGGCATAAAGTAACTATTCACACACTGGAAAACGAACGGTTATTTTATTATCTTTTGAATCATCCATCAAACCCAGAAGATATCCTATTAAATTCTGGTGAATATGTGGATTTTTTAGATATTAATGAACATTTCAACGCCGAAATAGAAAATATTAATTCCTTAGATTTGGAATCTGTAGCTAAGTTTTGGCTAGAAAATATTTATGCTGCTCCTAATGCAGACAAAGACTTACCAAATATTAATCAATTTGTACCAGTACGTCATCCCTATCACGAACCAAAGATGACAACATATTGGTTAGATAATCTCCAAGGATTATTATCAGAAATAGACGTTAACAAATTACTCAATAGTTTACTAACTAGAGTGCAGGAATTACCACCACAAATTGCTAGTGAATTGAGGACTTTTGCTGATAAAATTAAATATAATCAGCCTTTAGGCACGTTAAACCCTAAAATGGTTGAATTGATTACTTTGTTGTCTATAACGTTGTTAATGACTAATCTAGTAGCACCAGATTCAGTATTTGCTAAAGGCTCATATTATGGTAGTCGTAGCAGTAGCAGTAGTTATAACGATGGTACTGGTGATAGTAAATGGGTAGGTTTTATATTCACTTGCTTTAGTAGTTACTGGATATATAGCATTATTAAGAGAATGCGAAATAATTAAAGATGAATATTATGAATGTTAATAATTATCACCCAACCATAGCAGAGAAAAATAACTTATCTTTAACAGTCAGAGAATTACAAGCTTCAGAAAAAACAGCTTGGAATTTGTTAGTTAAATCTACTCCCAAGGGTTGCTTTATGCAAACTACAAGTTGGGCTGATTTTAAAGAAATAGAAGGTTATAAAACTTTTCGTTATGGATTATTTTCAGAAAATAATGATTTAGTGGGTGGGTGTATTTATTATTTATACCCCCACACTAATAAAGCCAATTTATTATTTACTTCTGGTGGACCAATATTACCAGAAAATACTCCAGAAAATACTTCAGAAATAGGGATGCAGTTATTGTTAGAAAAAGGAGAAACTTTAGCCAGAAAACAGGGTGCAGTTGCTCTTCGTATTGAACCATTATGGCAGGAAAAACCTGATTATCTTCAAGATTTTGTTCGCGCACCTGCTGACTTATTACCCTGTGAAACTTTATTAATTGATTTACGCCCAAGTACAGATGAAATTCTAGCATCTATGAAACCTAAAGGGCGTTACAATATTCGTATTAGTCAACGTTATGGGGTAAAAATTGAATTTAGTAATGATTCCCAAACTATTCCTTTATTTTATAATTTATTTTGGGAAACTGTCGAACGTCAAGAATTTTTTGGTGAACCCTACAGGTTTTTTATCAATCTCTGTCAAACGTTATTTAAAGAAAATATGGCAGAAATTGGTTTAGCTAGTTGGAATGGAGAAATAATAGCAGCAATTTTAGTAGTATATTGTGGTTATACAGCAACTTATTTATATGGTGGCAGAAACTTATTATATAAACAAGTAATGGCAAATTATGGCTTACATTGGCAAGCTATCCAAAGGGCAAAAATTTGCGGTTGTCAAGTTTATGATTTTTATGGTTTTACCCGTGATCCTAATCATGGTTATGCCAAATTTTCCCAATTTAAAAGTCAATTTGGAGGTAAACATATTAAAACAATTGGCGCTCATGATTACTTTTTTTATGACCAATTAGCAGATACATTAATTAGTTTATTGCAAAAGTTGTCATTGGGTTAAAATGAATGAAATAATTATCAAAAATAACCCCGCAGCAGGAGTAGCGTTAGCAGGTTTATTAATTGCTACTGGTAATATAGTTAGGGTGGCTTTTTATCCAGAGTTTACAAATTGGTTAGTTAGTTTTACCCAATATGGTTTAATCTTAGTATTTTGCTTGCTTTCTTTAGTTGGTATTCGCTGGTTAGCAGATTTAATTTTAGTTCCCGGTGTGAAAATTTCCGATGAAATTGTTAACCAAGAAATTCCTAATGTGGGTGCAGGTTTAATAGAAGCTTTTGCTTATATTGCTGCATCTTTTTTAAGTGGTTGGTGTTTTTAAAAATAGGGAATAGGGAATAGAGAATGCTATCCACTAACAGATAAATAATGCCAATTCTTGAGATATTCACAATTACTAAATTCTTGTGTGATTATCTGTGTTAAAAATTGCGCTTTTTGTAAATTATCCTTTTGATAATCACAGATATGAATATCAATAGTAACTTTACTTTCCTCTGGCCAAAAGTGTAACGCTATATGAGATTCGGCTAATAAAATCACTGCTGATACTCCTTGGGGTTGAAATGCAAAACTCACTTCACCGATGACAGTTAATTCAGCAGTATCAGCAGCATTTTTTAACACTTCTATAAAATCTGTTTTCTGCCAATTAAATACTGTTTTATTTACTGGTAAGATGGCAGAAAAATGGTGTGACTTAATCACTTTTACCTCTCTGTCACCTGTCACCTTTTGTAACAGGTTTAACTGTATATTTGGAAGCAAAATCAGCAGTTTCACCTGCACTTACCATAGACCTATATAACAAGGCACTAACTTCGGCTCTGGTAGCTTGCTTGTCACCGTTTAATAATTTTACATTGGGATAGTTGACAATTACGCCATTTTCTGTCATTGCGGCAATAAATTCGCGGTGTTCGCTTCTGATAGTGGAAGCATCATTATAAATAGACAAAATATCTTTTGTAGAACCGCTAAATTTATAATTCAATCCTTTTGCTAAGGTAATTAAAACATCGAGACGTTTCAGTTTTTGTGTGGGGTTAAAGCTTCTGCTGTTAACAACTGTGAAAAAACCCATTTCGTAACTTTCACGAATAGCATTATAAGCCCAATAATCTGGAGGAACATCTCGAAAATTTATAGCTTTTCGTACTTTACTTTTAATAAATGTCTTTTGCAAGAGGGCTGCTAGTTGGGCGCGAGTAACTGGGGCGTTAGGGCGAAATGTACCATCAGGATAGCCATCAATGATTTCCATTGCTGCCAATTCGGCGATATAATCCTTAGCCCAGTAATCTTTGGGAATATCAGAAAAGTTGACTCGAATACCTTGAGCTACACCCACTGAGCGATATTTACCCAATAACTCGTGAAGTTGAAATGTGGAGTTGTTACCGAGTTGGGTTAACTTTACCAAACTGCCAGGAATAGATAATAGGGCTGGTGCTAATTTAGGATCATAGACGCTAATGGTTTTACCTGCTAAGGCAAACTCGCCTTCACTAAAGGTTGCAGGATAAACGCTTGTTTGAGCAACGTTAGCAAAACCCGCTGCTTGGTATGGAGTAATGTCGATATTTTCGGAACTGGTGAGGAAGGTAACTTTTTGGTTTTTGAGTTCTGTGAAATAGTCATATTTGATAGCTGCATCTCTGTCAACGATGCCATCTTCGTTATTATCAACACCATAAAAAACGCGAACTACGGGATTTTCGCTTGGTTTGGCTGGTAAAATCAGGTTTACTGCTGTATGATCAGGTAAACAAGCAAATTCTGTGTAGCCAATAAAACGGTTTTTAGTATCATACAATCGGACAACAATGCGATCGCCCAATTTAAAACCGTTCACAAATTTGGCTTTCTGCTTAATTTTATATTTGTAATCGCCTAAAAATCTTTCTTTGAGATATTTATCACCATATTTCCCTTTAATAGATATCCGGGCAATTACTTCTGATATTTTACCACCTGGTTGCCAGATATATAAAGTAAATCCTGACTTTTCTCTCCTGGCAGAAGCAGCAGGAGTTGATGTTTCTTCTGCTTGAGTAGTTTCTTGTGCTAAAAGCTGCTGATCATTGATTGTTGATGGGATTGTAACAGATACAGCAGATAGTTGAGATGCAGCCAAGGTAGAATGTATTGGCGACAAGGCTATGAGAGAAACTGACGCTATCAGGACTTTCCTAGAATTAGTTAATATACTTAAAATCATAGTATTTTATCTGACATTAAATCACGGCGTAAGTAAGATTTGCTAGTGATTTTGATGCTACGTGAAAGTTACAGGTGCTAGTGTACATCTTATGTAGTTTTTTCGCTCATGTTTTGTCTAGAATGCCAGGAGGATTAGCATAAAGAAACAATACTTTAGGAATCTTAACGAATGACGATTACAACCCAGAATTTACAAACCATAGAAAAACAAGTTTGGACTTGGCAAGATTATAAAATTCAATATACTGTGATGGGTACAGGTCAACCCTTGGTACTCATTCACGGTTTTGGTGCTTCTATAGGACACTGGCGCAAAAATATAGCTGTTTTAGCCAATGCTGGTTATCGGGTGTTTGCTTTAGACTTACTAGGTTTTGGTGGTTCGGACAAAGCGACCGTGAGTTATAGCATGGAAGTGTGGGTAGAACTGTTAAAAGATTTTTATGATGCACACATTCAAACACCGGCTATATTTATAGGAAATTCCATTGGCGCACTGTTGAGTTTAATAATTCTCACAGAACATCCTGAAATTGCTGCTGGGGGAGTATTAATAAATTCTGCTGGTGGTTTGAGTCATCGTCCCCATGAATTAAACCCGGTTTTAAGGGTTTTCATGGCTACGTTTAACAAGTTGGTAGCTAACCCAGTCACAGGAAAATTCGTTTTTAACCGCATTCGCCAAAAATCACAAATTCGCCGCACATTGTATCAAGTATATTGCGATCGCAATGCTGTAACAGATGAACTTGTTGATTTACTTTATACACCATCTTGCGATCCAGGAGCGCAACAAGTTTTTGCTTCCATTCTCACCGCACCTCCAGGACCTGCTCCCGAAGAACTATTACCGCAGTTAAAATGGCCTTTATTAGTAATTTGGGGTGCTAATGATCCTTGGACTCCAATTACCGGCGCTAAAATTTACGAAGAGGCGGGTAACAATGGTAAAGATATTCAAATTGTGCCTATTCCTAACGCCGGTCATTGTCCCCATGATGAAGTACCAGATATTGTCAACACTGCAATTATTGACTGGTTAGCACAGAAAAACTGGAAGTCCGTAGGGTAAAACATCAAAACCATCTGGAATTGGTAATGGGTAATGGGTAATTTGTGAAGCACGTAGATTACCTTTTACTCATTCCTATGTCAACTGAGGAAAATTTTTGAAAATTTTTGTTTTGTCAAAACAAAACTTGTGTGTATTTTATGATAGAGTTTAATGTAAATCATGGATACAAAAAGACAAAATTCTGCAAAAATTATCCAGATTTTTCGGCATTTGGCTATCAAGTAATTCGAGAATTAGGCAGAAACTCAGAAGGAGGACGCATTACTTATTTAGCTAATCATATCAACTCTCAAAAACAAGTAGTAATTAAGGAATTTTGTTTTGCAAATACAACTGCTGACTGGTATGGAGTGAAAGCTTATGAAAGGGAAATGCAGTTTTTACAAAGATTAAATCATCCCCGCATTCCTCGTTATATAAATTCTTTTGAAACACCAGGATGTTTCTATTTAGTCCAAGAATATAAAAATGCTCCATCATTAGGTTTGAGCCGCTGCTTTCATCCCCAAGAAATAAAGGAAATTGCTTTATCAATTTTAGATATTTTAGTTTATCTACAAGAACAAAAACCTAAAATTATTCATCGAGATATCAAGCCAGATAATATTTTATTAGACCAGCAATTACAAGCTTATTTAGTAGATTTTGGTTTAGCAAAGACACAGGATAAAAAAGCAGTTTTGAGTACATTGGTTGCTGGTACTCCGGGGTTTATTCCCCCAGAAGCAGAATTTGGATATCCTTTAACAGCAGCATCTGATTTATATAGTTTAGGTGTAACATTAATTTGCTTGTTGACAAATAGTCGGTCTGCGGATATTGGTAAATTAATGGATGATAAATATCGCTTTAATTTTCAGGAATTACTTCCTGATATCAGTCCAAGTTTTTGTTCATGGTTAAAGAAAATGGTTGCACCAAATCGTAAATATCGTTATGCTAATGCTGCGGATGCTTTAGCAGCACTAATGCCTATTCCGGTGATGGGTTCTGGTACAATATCAGATCAGATATTAGATATTTTTTGGATTGCAATAAATCAACAAAAAATTATAGCTATGCTGGGTTTAAGTGTGACGGGAATTTTATTAGGTCTAGGCTCAAATTTGATGATTTCTCAACTAGGTAATGCTGTAAATTCTAATGTCGAGTTAAAGCCGAATTTAATAGAAGTGAATAGTAGTAAAAATAATAATTATTCAGTCAAGTAATTTAAAATCTATAATCGTTTATTTATTACAAAAAAACATGGGTAAAAGTTATTAACTGATTCTCAACCAAGCAATTAATAGCTTATGAATGAATCTTTTGTAATTGTTTTAGGTTCCTTAAAATATTACTCTTAAAATATTACTTGCCTTGCGTTGAAATTCAAGTTCTGAAATAATATACCCATGATCAAGAAGTAAAACAGGCTTCTAGTCTGTTGACGGGCAATTGCGATGCACTGAGCTTGTCGAAGTGTCAAATATTAACCCTTTCCTAGCCATCGTTTGCGCCATTTTGAAGTTGTTTCTAAGGGACTCGTTTCTTGTTCTTGTCGCCTTCTGCTTAATATTAACTCACCAGTATCACTTAAAGAAGGATCTCGATAAGGAATAGCAGCACGAGTTTGTAAATGTTCTTTTTCGGCTACTGAAAGGGGATAAATCCCTGTAATGCGATGCACTGAGCTTGTCGAAGTGTCATTTACCCCATCGGGATATGCTCCAATAGTACCAGGAGTGCGTCTTCCTACAGGTGCGGTAGAACCTATTACCAACTTAGCCGCTAAAAGTGCAGTGCGTACAGCAGCAGCACAGGAATAAGTCGCTAATAACCCATCTCTGTGTAAACACTGCGTTAATTTTTGTATAAATTCCACAGTCCATAATTGGGGACAATGGGGTGGTGAAAAGGGATCAAGAAAAATAGCATCTGCTAAAAAACCTGATTTACCTACTTCTTGAATTAATTTTCTAGCATCACCTATCAGTAATTTGGCTTGTAAGCGATTTGTTTGACAATAGTGCTTAAATGCCAGTTCGTTTAAAATAGTTCTATACTCATCATCCCAATCATTAAATATATCCTGGCTCATCGCTGCTTTGGGAACTTCAGGATTTATTTCTAAACCAATAACTTCCACTATACAAGTAGGATTTTCTTGCCAAATTACTTCCAAAGCAGCCGCTGTATTGTATCCTAGTCCATAACAAACATCTAAAATTTTTACTATTCCTTTCCTGGCTACTTTCTGTACTTGAGTGGGAACTGCAAATTTTAGATAGCTCTCTTGTTTTGCTCCATAATTACTGTGAAAAGCTTCATTAAATTCTGGAGAAAAAAAAGTAAAAGAACCATCTTTTGTCGATTGAAGTGTAAAATTATTTGTATCTGACATTTTTCTCGTTACCTCATTTCAATATTCATCATTCAGCAGTTAGGATACTGGGTGAGCGAAAATAACCTTCCTTCTGTCACCTGTTACCTGTCACCTGTCACCTATGATTAATCATCAATTTGTTGTTTCTCCCGAATGGCTATTTACCCATCTTAATGATTCCCAAGTAGTCATTATTGATTGTCGCTTTTCTTTGGCTGATCCACAATTAGGACAAAACCAATATCAAACAAGTCATATTCCAGGAGCTTACTATTTAGATTTAAATCAGGATTTATCTAGCCCTGTCGCTGAACATGGGGGAAGACATCCTTTACCTAACCCCAATGATTTAGCAGATAAATTAGCAAAAATTGGGGTAATATACCAAAAAACTTTAGTAGTCGCTTACGATGATTCACGTTTGGCTTTTGCATCTCGTTTGTGGTGGTTATTGCGTTATTTAGGACATGAACAAGTAGCTGTTTTAGATGGTGGTTTTGCTGGTTGGCAAAAAGCTGGTTATCCTATTACAGATGTAATTCCAGCACCTAAAATGGGAACTTTTACCCCTCAGTTAAATGAAGAAAAAGTTGTAGACTATACTTATGTTAAAAATTTCAAAGATAGTCCAGATGTAGTTTTAGTAGATTCAAGAGATGGCGATCGCTATCGTGGAGAACGAGAACCAACCGATAAAATAGCTGGTCATATTCCCGGTGCTGTAAACTATCCTTGGCAAGCAGTCACCGACGCTTCCGGTTTCTTACTTCCCCAATCAGAACAACGTCAACGATGGGAAAAAATAGAACCTACTAAAGAAATTTTAGTTTATTGTGGTTCTGGTGTAACCGCCTGTGTCAATTTACTTTCTTTAGAACTAGCTGGAATTTCCACAGCTAAACTTTATGCAGGTAGTTGGAGTGATTGGATTAGTTATTAGAAATAGAGAATAGGGAATAGGGAATAGGGAATAGGGAATAGGTGATTGGGGACTGGACACTAAAGAACTAGCTAGAAAAATCAATCGCTCTACTAACAACGCCAATAATAACTCCAACAATCGCTCTAACAATAGAGAATCTGGGCTCGAACAAAGATTTATCAACCGTCTTACCAGAGATAATTTAGGAAGAGAATCAATCAGGAATAATCCTTTGGGATCAATAGATTATTTTGTCAAAACAGGAGAAGTCATCCGCGAAAATAGACAGAATACTTCGACTCCGCTCAGTACAAGTAACAATCCTGGCAATAACCCTGGCAATAACCCCGGTAACAATTAAGTTTTGAGTGAATAATGGATCAGGAGTTTTAATTTGACTTCATTCATCTATCTTCATGGCTTTGCTTCCAGTCCTAAATCAACCAAAGCACAGGATTTGAGCGATCACTTTACCCAAATTCAGATCAAGTTAAAAATTCCCGATTTAAATGCTGGTGATTTTTCCCATCTCACCATTACCCGTCAATTACATCAGGTTAAATTTTATGGTGAGCGACCTGTACTGAGCGGAGCCGAAGTAAGCCGAACCGCTGAATTTCCTGATCCATCCATACCTGTAACGCTGATTGGTTCTAGTTTAGGTGGTTTAACATCTGCTCATTTGGCAGAACAAAACCCACAAGTGCAACGCTTAGTGTTACTAGCACCAGCTTTTGGATTTTTATACCATTGGTTGCCCTCTTTAGGAGCAGAAAAAATCAAACGTTGGCATCAAGAACAATATTGCTTTGTTTATCACTATGGGGAAGGAAGAGAATTACCTTTAAGTTATAATTTCGTCACAGATGCTGCCAAATACCAGGAAAACTTGTTACAACGTCCCATTCCTACCCTGATTTTACATGGCAAACAAGATGAAGTTATTCCTATTCAAGCTAGTCGAGATTTTGCGCGATCGCGTCCTTGGGTAGAATTAATAGAATTGGATAGCGATCACACCTTGGCAAATGTAACTGATAAGATTTGGCAAGCCATTCGCTCATTCTGCAAACTGGGGAATGGTGACTGGTAACTGGTAACTGGTGACTGGTGACTGGTGACTGGTGACTGGGGAGAATAATATATTAGGGTTTGCTGAATAAATATAAAACCACGATAAATCAAGGGATTCAGGTGTAAAAAAGGTGAAAAAGCTGCAAGGAATAGACACTAAAACCATCAAAAACTGATCACTTTTATTTCCAAATCAGTCATTCTTGGCTACTTCTAATTCTCCCTCCTGACTCCTTGCCCTCACGAGAAGACTTTTTCAGCAAACCCTACATTACTTCTTGCCTCCTGAACTTCTGACTCCTGCCTCCTGCCTCCTGAACTCCTGAACTTCCTGCCTTCTGTTCCCTGTTAATAGTTCCCTAACAACTAACAAATGATGCTTCCATTTATTCGTTCTGATTTAAACCAATTTTCTGCTTACAAACCCCACCCCAGCAGCAATACAAGCGAACCGGCTGCAACGCAATTTGATCGGCTGGATACTAATGAAAGTCCCTATGATTTGCCATCAGAGATCAAAGAAAAATTAGCTTGGACTTTTCAACAAGTCATTGAAAGCAATCGTTATCCTGATGGTGGACATGAGGCGCTCAAAGAAGCGATCGCCGAATATGTCAATGAGTCAGCTAACCTTTCATCCTCCACTTTCACCGCTGCTCATATTTCTGTAGGTAATGGTTCCGATGAACTCATACGTTCTTTATTAATCGCCACTTGTTTGGGGGGAGAAGGTTCTGTTTTAGTTGCTAACCCCACTTTTTCCATGTATGCTATTTTGGCGCAAACTCTAGGTATTACTGTGGTGAGTGTGGGTAGAAATGAAAGCAATTTTGAAATAGATTTGAAAGCGGCACAATCAGCACTGGAAGAAACTCAAAATCCTCCAATTCGAGTGGTTTTCGTTGTTCATCCCAATTCTCCCACAGCTAATAGTTTGACTGCGGCAGAAGTAACATGGTTAAAAAGTTTACCAGAGGAAATTTTGGTAGTGATTGATGAAGCTTACTTTGAATTTAGCCAAACTACCTTAGTTGGGGAATTAGCACAGCATCCAAACTGGGTAGTGTTGCGGACTTTTTCCAAAGCTTTCCGGTTAGCAGCTATGCGAGTAGGCTATTGTGTAGGTCATCCCGATGCGATCGCTATTTTAGAAAAAGTCCGTCTTCCTTACAATCTACCCAGTTTTTCCCTTGCTTCCGCTTTAGTAGCTGTACAAAATCGTCAACTTTTGCTAAGTTCCATTCCCCAAACTCTGAGTGAACGCAGTAAACTGATCATGGCTTTATCCCCACACCCAGCATTAGAAATTACAGATAGTGACACTAACTTTATTTACCTGCGTCTGAAACCGAAGACTTCTCAACCAGTCAATGAAGCTTTAAAAATGATCAATCAAACACTCACAAATGAAGGCACTTTGATCAGATCACTGCCTGGGGGATTACGAATTACTCTAGGAACACCAGAAGAAAACTCTCGTACCTTGACGCGATTAAAAACAGCTTTAGCCAAGCTTGAATATTAACTATATTCACTATTAATAATCAAAACATTCGTCGTCTAAATCATTGCCAAGACGACGCACTATTGTCACTGTTTGCGGCAACACACCCACTAACATAGCAAAGGCAGCATCTGGCAAATCAGCAACCATTTCTGCTGGAAAATACTGTGCAAATTGTTCCAGAATTTTCTGTACTCTCTGTACAGGAACTGGATTTTCTGTAATTTGTTTGATTAAGCGAATCCATTGTCTTCTAATCAAGTAAGCCTTCTGAAGCTCTTCATGAGATTCAGGAGCTAATAAGGAGAGATTACCTATAGGTATGACAAACTGACAATCCCTGTCATAATCCCCACCTACAACTGCTCCAGGACCCGCAAACTCTGCATGATAGCGTTGCCCAACTATTAACCCGTTGCGCTTACGACTATTAACTATCAAAACTTTTCCGCTATGTAATGACGCAAGAATATCAGTGCTATGCGATCGCTCACTACCATCTCGCATGGTAGGTTTGTCCAGGAAACTAGTTTCAGCGCAATAAGTTGATACTATAGCAGCTTGATAGCGTTGGCGTTGTTCGCTATCCATGTTTTTCAAATTTTTAATGAAATTGATGGTAATAGAAGAAGCATTCCTATTTTGCACAGGCACAGAAATATTATAACATAGTATATTATCAAAAAAGTAAACCCCACCTATGTCGGTTGAAATTAGCCAGTGCAGGAGGACTTAGTTTGTGTAGCCAAGGCAGTGCTTTGCGGATATTCCCCCAGTTGTAACAGCTACTATCTAAAATTATCATTTAAAGACATTCTAAACATTTGCCATGCCCTGGGAATATGGACTTAAAAACGTCAATTGAGTAACTGTTTAATTAAATCAAAGATTATGTTTGTATCATTAAAAATTGTTTACCAACCCTAAATAAATAGACGACAACAAAATTCAGTAGTGTTCAAAAATTAATAATTATATTACACATCTCCAAAATAGAATGTATGAATTTGTCATAAGTTGTAGGGGCGAAGCTTATGGGTGATAATTTAACGGAAAAATCAGACATCTAGATATCCCATAACTTCTTTTCTGGAGATGTCTATTTTATGGGATTGAGGCAGATTTGTCTTTAACTCCAGCAATTTTTTCTTAAAGTTTTTATAAGCACAAGTGTCGAATATTAAAGAAACTTAACTAGGGTTTGCTGAATAAACCAAAAAGCCTCATAAATCAAAGGTTTGAGGCTCATAAAAAAGACAGTAGGTGCTTTCGTTATAGCGTCTTGAGTCTGAAAAACCTTGCACTTTTCTGGGCGGACAGAAATGAAAAAATGTCTTTAATTCTCCTCCTGACTCCTAGCCCTAACGAAAGGACTTTTTCAGCAAACCCTAACTATAGCAGCAGTCAGAAGTCAGGATATCAAGGAGTCAGGAGTCAGGTGTTTATGCAAGAAAATCTGCCGTGAGGGATAAAAGAAAAAGCTGTTCCAATTAGATTCAACTCCATGCACGCGATATCCCAACTTGAAATACAGCTGCCTGGCTTGATAATTATTTTCCAAGACATGAAGATATAAATCTTCAAATCCCCAGTCTTGGCACACTTGTTCACAACTAATCAGTAAACTGGAAGCCAAACCATACCGACGGTATTGTGGGTGAACAGCTAAATTAGACAAATAGGGATAACTCTTTTGAATATTTGTCCAACTATCACTGAAACGCACACCCAGTTCCACAGTTCCCAGTATTTGATGAGTGCCTGTGGTACTGATGTCAACAGCCACCAAACAGACGTGATGAGGTGTCATTGACGCTAGACGATACTTTAAGTCTTCATAAATACCCAAACGGAATAAAGGAAAAGCCCATCCCCATAAACCTTTTTGGGAGTGAAAACTTTCAGCAATGATTTGGGCAATCCCTGGTAAATCAGCAGATGTAGCTGCACGGATTTGGAACTGCCAAGAATTGAGGATACGTGTATCTGTAACTAACTGTTGGTGATGTGGGTGAAAAAACCAGGATTTCAAAGCTAGTTGAGGATTGAGGTTAATTTAAGGAAAGTTGGCTTGAGTATAGTTTTTGTAATTCGTCACTTGTCATTAGTCATGAGGTTATGCTGTAGTTGAGACTGTGGCAACTCACGGCGAAGCCTGTCACCGATCACGTTGTGATTGCTCAATAGACATCTCGTGGTAATTAAATGTGCATAATCCCCGAATCCCTGTAGGGACAATTCATGAATTGTCCCTACAATAATTGTCATCAGATGTCTAATTACCAAGAGGTACTTGTTTAATACTATACTTTATTTTTAAATATAGCTATTATATGTCATATTCATCACTCTAACATAACTTAGATCACAAAAAATCAGCTTTAAGTGTTAGTATCACGGATGGAATGGGAAAAATCAATATATAGTTTATACTCTTTTCTCTGGAGGACAGGGTCTGATGTAGCACCAGCAGGTTATCAAAGGAGGTGAGAAAAGAATTAGTCAGTTGAAATTTACACGGTAAATCAAAAATGACAATCCAATAAACTGTCCTGCGGAAGAGGGGCAAACTGCTGATGACAAATCCTGAAAAACAATAATTTCAATAACTTTGATTACACACTTTGGCATCTAGCTGTCATGTGTCCCAGCAATTTATTGGTCGAAATGCTTGAACCTTACCTGATTCAGAAATACCTTGATCTGAGCAGATTATTCTTTATCCGACTGCCGTTGCAGCAGGAAAGCTGTGCATGACATCACAAGCAAACAGAAACAGTAAGCCAAAAATTTTGGTTGTCGATGATGAGCCAGACAACCTAGACTTGCTTTACCGCAGTTTCTATCGTGAGTATCAGGTTTTGAGAGCTAACTCTGGACATGCAGCTCTGGAATTGCTGGAACAAGAAGGGGATATCGCTGTGATTATCTCTGATCAGCGGATGCCAATGATGAGCGGTACGGAATTTTTAAGTCTGACAGCAACTCAATACCCAGATATTATTCGGATTATTTTAACTGGCTACACTGATGTTGAAGACTTGGTGGAGGCGATTAACTCTGGCAAGGTATTTAAATATGTTACGAAACCTTGGGAAGCTGAAGAACTGAAAGCCGTAGTCCGTCAAGCGTTGGATACCCATAATGTCTTGAAAGCCAGAACCCGCGAACTGACTCGGACTCTGCGGAGAGAATCCCTATTGAATACTGTCACTAATACTATTCGTAGCGCCCTAGACTATCGGCAAATTTTACAAACCATTGTTGATACAGTGGGGCATATGTTGGAGGTGGATGTTTGCCTGTTACGTCCCTTTCAAGATGAAAAATTGGCAGATGAAGGATTTATCTACCAAAAATCTACTCAAGCATCATTGCTAGACCAACAGAGATCCGCTACTGAGAACAATGATGCTTTTTCTCCACCTCTATCTAAAGACAATAACAAGTTAGCTACCGCAAATCAGGTCTCTATCACCCCATTACCTCTTTTAGCTCAGACAGTGTGGGAAATTGATGCAGTGCAAGTAATTCATAATGTGACTGGTGATGACCGCATTCAAAGTCGTGAAAAACGGGCTGCTGCTTTTAAAGAAGCTAATATATGTTCTAGTTTAGTAGTGCCGCTGATTTGTCAACAAGAACTAAGAGCAGTATTAGCTTTGCACCAGTGCGATCAAATCCGTATTTGGGAAGAGGAAGAGGTAGAACTGCTATCAATTGTCGCTGATCAGGCAGCCTTAGCTTTATCTCAAGCCTATGCTTATGAACAAGTAGAAGCTTTGGCGAAGCGAGAAGGTTTAATTAATACAATTACTAGGGAGATTCGCTCTAGTCTAGACCCACAAGATATCTTTGCTGCTATCACCCAAAGATTGGGACAAGCTATGCAGGTTGATGGCTGTGTTCTGTCTTTATGGACTCAGGAAGATGAATTTGTCCATTGTGTAGGTTTGTATGACAGTTCTAAACATCTGGAGAATTTTCCCGAAAATAACCTCACTAGAAATCGGCGAGCTTTAACTCAGCAGTTGTCTAGTTCCCAAGCTCCGATCAGGAAAAATCCGATTTTTTTAGAAATATTGCGAACAAAAGAACCTGTTGTAATTACGGATATAAATCACTCTCCCTCAGATGTCCAGGCATTTGACCTACCTTTGAAAATGCGACCGCGATCGCTCATGGTCGTTCCCTTATTAATTGATGGTCAATGTATTGGTAGTATTTCTCTGAGAGAAGGTGAGAAAATCCGTAAGTGGCTACCATCGGAAATTGAACTGGCTAAGGCCGTGGCCGCTCAAGCTGCGATCGCTGTCCAACAATCTCGTTTATACCAAACAACTCGTGAACAGGCGGAACGTTTAATCCAATTAGATCAACAAAAAACCGAATTTTTCCAAAATATCTCCCATGAATTTCGCACCCCTATCACTTTAATTCAAGGACCTTTAGAGTCGGCAGTCGAAAGCGGAGAAGGCTTAACCCCAGAGCAATGTGCGATCGCCCTCCGCAATTCTCGCCGTCTGTTACGATTGGTAAATCAACTACTCGATTTACAACGCTTGGATGCTGGTAAAATGCAACCGAGTTTCCGTCCTTGCAGTCTAGTTGAATTTGTGAACCAAATAGTCGATTCATTTCGTCCTTATTGTGAGCGAAAGGGACTGAGAGTAATTACGGATTTGTTTGAATGTCCAACAGTCTACTTGGACATGGAAAAATTTGACAAGGTACTTTACAACCTGTTGTCCAATGCCATGAAATTTACTCCCGATGGGGGTAAAATCACTGTGAGATTATTCAATGACGGTAATGCTTGCGTCTTACAAGTTCAAGATACAGGAATTGGTATTCTTCCCGAACAAATTCCCCACCTATTTGAGCGATTCCGTCAAGCTGAAGGTTCAGAAAACCGCTCCTATGAAGGGAGTGGATTGGGTTTATCCCTGGTTAAAGAATTAGTAGAAATCCACGGTGGCGAAATCAGCGTCCAATCAGTTTATAGACAAGGTACTCAATTTAGTATTCGCCTGTTGACAGGTTCAGAGCATTTACCTCCAGAACAGGTACTAGATACACCCTGCGAATTAAATATCAGCCGCGCCAATGTAGAACTAGCGAATTTAGAACAGGTAGGATCAGCATCTGATCACAGAGAAATTATCACCAGAGATCCATCACCGAATCTACAAATTGTCGATTCTAACGGACAAATTGATACTACTGACCCATATCCTGAGCAATTAATCTTAGTGGTAGAAGATAACCCAGATATGCGAGACTATGTAGCCAATATTTTACGTCCGTGCTATCAAGTAACTACCGCTCGTAATGGCTACGAAGGATATAATTTGGCACGAGAAATTCTCCCCAGCCTGATTATCACTGACTTAATGATGCCCTTAGTGACTGGATTAGAAATGATTCAGATGATTCGCACTGATGATTTGATGCGAGGTACACCTGTCATTCTCCTGACGGCAAAAGCTGATGACGAAACTCGTATTCAAGGAACAGAATATGGTGCAGATGCTTATTTAGCTAAACCATTTAATGATCGGGAACTGCTGGCAGAGGCACGCAATCTTTTAGCCTTGAAGGAAAATGAAAAACGAGTTTTGGAGCTAAACACTTACTTGACAGAATCTGTACTCAAACGCTTTTTACCCACTGCGTTAGTCCAGAAAGCCGCTGCGGGAACTTTGTCTCTAGATTTGCGCCCAGAACCGCGTTTAGTGACAGTTTTGTTTAGTGACATTGTGGGTTTTACCCAGCTATCCAATACTCTCAGATCCCGAAAAGTCGCAGAGGTGCTAAATGAATATTTGGAAACTATGACTAAAGTTGTGTTTCAGAATGGTGGTACTGTCGATAAATTTATGGGAGATGCTATCTTAGCTTTGTACGGAGCGCCAGAAGACCTCACACCCAATGAACAGGTGCGTCGTGCTATCAATACTGCCAGAGGAATGCAACAAGCCCTGGTAAATTTAAATAAGCGTTGGCTAGAACAGGGTATATTTGAAACAGATGGCCGTAAAGGTGTACAGTTTCGCTGTGGCATTCACCAAGGTACAGCAGTGGTGGGGATGTTTGGTAGTGAAGAACGTGCTGATTATACGGCTATTGGTCCTTCTGTGAATATTGCTGCTAGATTGCAAGCCGCGGCTATACCTGGTACTATCTTAGTTTCTGCTGCTGTTGCTGATTATTTGCAGGAAGAAGAAATTACTAAAGGTAGTCCCCTGGAACTGAAAGGAATAGATGAAACAGTCCTCACTTTTGTCGTGAGAACAGATTTAGATGCTTCTATAGCTAATGAGTAAAGTCAAGTTCTACTGGATATTCAAACATGAACAATGTCAAATCCAGTTTTAAACTGCATGATGAAACCATCAAATACAGACATACTGATCCACCTTGGTTTTGGACTGCTGTATTTACAGGTTCGATTTTCCTACATCTGTTCGTGTTTTGGTTACTGCGCTCCTATGAACCATTTCTACCGTGGATTCCTCGGTCGAATCAAGATTATATTGCTATTGATTTGATCGATATTCCATCTGCTGTAGAATCACAAGAATCACAACCCACAACCGTTAAACCAAAAGTTTCTTCTTCCAGTCAAAAGTCTGTTACAGCATCTTTACCAAAAACTACTCTCACCACTCCTGAAAACCCAGATGATCAGGTGATAAATTCTGATCTCAATCTTTCACAACAGGGAGAAAGCAAAAATACTGAGGTTAATCATCAACAATTAGAACCCACACCCACACCTACACCTACACCTACATTTACACCTCAAGTACAATTTACTCCTAAACCTACTCCCACACAGACTATTCCATTCAATGATCTTCCCTGGAATCGTCGTCAAGAAATTAAGCTGGGAAAGGGAATTTTATTACCAAATGATATTCCTTCAGAATCACCAACTCCCACCCCAGAACCAGAAACTGCACCAACTCCCACCCCAGAACCAGAAACTACACCAAATCCCACCCCAGAACCAGAAACTACACCAACTCCCACATCACAAGAAACCACAACTGCAAACATAGGAGGTTTCCTAGCTAATATTGATCCTATACTGAGAGATGAAATAGAACAATTAAGACAAGATGAAAAATTAAGAGTAGATGGTTTACCTGATGTACTGGCAGAATATAAAGGTTCTCCAAACAAGGACTTAAAGCTTAATTTTCTTGCAAGTGACTCTGGATTAAAACCAGCAAATATACTAGCCAGTTTAATTATTGATAAAAACGGTAACTTTCAACAAGCGGTAATTATCAATCTCGAACCTGCGGTACTTCGCAGTGAAGAAAGTATTTATGAACAAGCATTAAATGAGATGTTTCAACAAGAAAGCTTTATAGGTGCGTATAATCAGGATGGCTCAAAACCAGAGTTAAGCAATTTATATGTGCGGATTAGAATTGAACCGATAAATTTTCAATAAGGGCTTGCAATTTCAGGAAGGTTCTGTTATATTCAAATAGTTGGAAATTCGCGGGCGTAGTTTAGTGGTAAAACTATAGCCTTCCAAGCTATTAATGCGGGTTCGATTCCCGCCGCCCGCTTATCTTACTATGCTTGTTATTCAAGGTTAAGTAAGTTGAAAGCACAAACTTTCTTAACTTACTTTGTTGTCTATTTTCAAAGATGAGGAGCTAAACCATAAGAATTAACAAATATAACAGGAGCAAGTCCTAAGTTGACAATTTCATAGACAAAACTATACTTATATTGACAAAAATCAATATATTTTTAGGAAAAAATCAACTACTTGATATATAATACGGTGATATCAAGTATTGAATTGAGACTATTGCCGACGCGAA
>NZ_JAQMTI010000098.1:0-8305 GCF_028329225.1 Sphaerospermopsis kisseleviana CS-549
GTTCCAGAAATTGAAGTTTCTCCTATTCCTCAACCACAGGTAGAACCCAAGACAGAAAAACCCACAGTTCCAGAAATTGAAGTTTCTCCTATTCCTCAACCCCAGATAGAACCCAAGACAGAAAAACCCACAGTTCCAGAAATTGAAGTTTCTCCTATTCCTCAACCACAGATAGAACCCAAGACAGAAAAACCCACAGTTCCAGAAATTGAAGTTTCTCCTATTCCTCAACCACAGGTAGAACCCAAAGTAGAAACAACTCCTACTCCAGAAATTGAAATTCGTAAAACACCCGCTGACTCATTAGAAACAGAGGAGTTGAAACCAGAAACAACAGAAAAAACAGGTTTAAACAGATTAAGTGAGTATTTTAAGAATCGAAATGTAATTAAACCCGAAGAGAACAATTAACTAAAAATACTCAGTTGCAAATTTTGCGATAAAGTTTCCATCAAGGTCAGACCAGCTACAGAATTACCTATACTATCTAAAGCAGGACTGTAGCTGGCTATAGCTCCTTGATTTGGTACTATTGCTATCAAAGCCCCACTTATACCCGATTTCATGGGTAAACCAATTTTGACTGCATAATGAGGAGAAGCTTCATATAGTCCACAAGTTAACATTAAAGCGTTAACAATTTGGCGATGTTGGGAATTTATAAAACTACTTTTACAGGCTAATAATTTTCCTAATTTCGCTAAATCTTCCACAGTACCAGAAATACAGCATATTTGCTCATAAGTGTCAAGAGCCAATTCAATATTTTCAATGTGTTGAGTTTGGTAGAGATATTGAGCGATCGCCACATTTACCTGAGAACGAGTAGCACGCACGGAAGCCAACATTTCTACATCTAAATATAGTTGACTACCGGCTAATTTATTCAACCACTGACAAAACAACTGAGTGCGATGATTTCCATTTTTACCTGGTAGCTTATCAGCTAAAGTAATAGCACCACTATTAATCATTGGGTTGCGGGGATGTCCATGATCAGCCATTAACTGTTCTAAAGAATTAAAAGGCATTGCTGAAGGTTCAACACCAACCGAGTTTAAAACATTTGCCGTTCCTAAATGTTCCAACAGATATAGTAAAGAAAAAGGTTTAATCACACTCATTAAAGGAAATATACAAGCGTTATCTCCTAAAGTGTAATTTTCTCCTGACTGACAATAGATATGAACAGCCACCCAACTAGGGTTAGCTACAGCTAAAAGGGGTATCCGTTGCATCACACTTCCTTGTGTTGCTTGGTTTTTCCCTTGCTGAACCCAGAGAGATAAATTATTTATATTGATGTCTTGGAGTTGTATCAAAATGCTGATCTCAATCTTAAAATCTACAATAATCTTCTACAATAACCTAAAATTACTATGATTCCTCGTGTTAGAGCGCCAGAATTACCAGAAAATTACCCTTGGTTAAATACAGATAAACCCTTATCTCTAAAAGCACTCAGAGGGAGAATTATCATTTTAGACTTTTGGACATACTGTTGTATTAACTGTTTGCACATATTACCAGACTTAAAATATTTAGAACGTAAATATCAAGAGATTATAACAGTTATTGGTGTTCACTCTGGAAAATTTGACAACGAGAAAGAAATTGAAAATATCCGTCAAGCGATATTGCGTTATGACATTGAACATCCGATTTTAGTTGATAGTGATTTTCGGGTTTGGGAACATTATACTATCAAAGCTTGGCCTACTTTAATTATTATTGATCTACAAGGATATGTGATCGGGCAATTTGCAGGAGAAGGACATCTTCACAAGATTGAAAACATGATCATTCAGATTTTGAGTAAAATCCCAAATCACATTAATATTCAACCATTAAAATTCACCTTAGAAAAACAGCATCAAACATTAATTACACCCTTAGCTTTTCCAGGTAAAGTTTTAGCTACACCAGACGGTTTATTTATTGCTGACTCTGGACATCATCGCGTAATTATGAGTAGTTTACAAGGGGAAGTTATTGATATAATAGGAATAGGTAAACGGGGTGTAAAAGATGGTAATTTTCAAAGTTGTGAATTTTCTGCACCTCAAGGAATGACTTATGATAGTGACACTAAAAGTCTCTACATTGCTGATACAGAAAATCATCTTTTAAGAAGAATTGATTTACCAAAACAAATTGTAGAAACTATTGCAGGAACAGGGAAACAAAGTAATATCATCTATCCTCATGGTGGTAAAGCCTTGGAAATAGAATTAAATTCACCTTGGGATCTAGTTAAAGTGGGAAATTCTCTCTTTATTACCATGTCTGGAAATCATCAAATTTGGGAAATGAATTTATTAACAAATACCATTCATAGCTATGCTGGTAGTGGCGCAGAAGGTTGTGTAGATGGGAATTTTCAAGAATGTGCATTTGCTCAACCTAGTGGGATAACTACAAATGGTAAAGAGTTGTTTATTGCTGATAGTGAAACCAGTTCTATTCGGGGGGTAGAAATATCAGAAAATGGTAAGGTGAGAACTATTTGCGGTAGTGGGATGTTATTTGGTTTTGGTGATGTAGATGGAATAGGTGAGGATGTGCGTTTACAGCATTGTTTGGGTGTAGAATATTTTAATCATCAGCTTTTTATTGCAGATACATATAATCATAAAATCAAATTAGTGAATCTGAGCAATGGGGAGTGTAAAACGATTTTATCAGGTGGGGAAAGTTGGGTTTTTTATGAACCTTCAGGGTTGAGTTTTTTTGGTGATTTTCTCTATGTTTGTGATACAAATAATCATGTAATTAGAAGGGTAAATTTAGAAACTTTGGAGGTGATAATAATGGAGTTTGCTGGTTTATGTGCGTCTGGTGTGTGTTTTCCATCTTGAGGATTTAAACAATAATTGAACGCAGATAAACGCAGATAAACGCGGATGATAATGGATGATTTTATGTAATCTTATCTGAAAACAATGTTACGTATTTTTACGGTATGATTAGTTAAATAATAAATATGATATCTTTATTATTGATGTAATTGAGTTTAATGATTTAGTATATTACTTGTTAGGTTGATGAACATGAAATATAAATTTATTCCTTTAGACTGTGATGATGATATATTGCTGATTAACAAAGAATTTAATCTATCTCAATAGCTTAATGATGAGGTAAAATGATGGTAACAGTATCAATTAAAGATGAATACATTGAAGTTTTATCCGCATTAGGAGATTTACAAGAATCAATGGATTTGGCGCTTAAACAATATACTCTTGATAAGATTGCTGTAAAAATTGCTGAACTGCGTCACCGAGATATTAAGTATCAAGAAAAATATCAGTTAGATTATTCTAGGTTTTGTCAGAAAATATATGAAGATGAAGAATTTCTTCAACAAATAGAAAATTCTGTAGATAAAACATGGGAGATTGATTTAGCTGATTGGGAATTTTGTCATAAAGGAGTTGAAGATTGGATAGAAAAATTACAGACTATTTTGCTGACATATGTAAAATTCTCTAATTGTTGCTAATTCAATATTTATTTAAAGGAGTATTAATAAATATGATATAAAACAAGATTAATAACAAATCACAAATTAAGTATCAAAAACATGGAAAATCAAAATTTAAATACCCTAGAATATGTGAAACAAATGTCGTTATTATTGGAATTACCAATTAATAATGAATATAAAGATGGAGTAATTGCCAATTTTGAAAGAATCAAATCAATAGCAGAAGTAGTCAATAACTTCCCTTTACCAGAAGAAATAGAAATAGCAACTACTTTTGAACCATGAATGACGCTGTAAATATATCTCAAAATGTCTTATCAGGTAAATTTAGCGCAGTTGAAATTACCCAAACAACCTTAAATAAAATATCCACCAAAAATAAAGAATTAAACTGTTTTACTGAAATTACCACAGAAACAGCTTTAAAAGATGCTGCAAATATTGACCAAGAAATTGCTCAAGGGAAAAATCCTGGTATATTAGCTGGTGTACCTTTTGCTGTTAAAAATTTATTTGATATAGCTGGTTTAACAACTTTAGCAGGGGCAAAAATCAATGCTGAAAATTTACCAGCTATTCAAGATGCAACCGCAGTTGCTAGGTTGAAAAAAGCCGGTGCAGTTTTGGTGGGTGCGTTAAATATGGATGAGTACGCTTATGGGTTTGTGACAGAAAATGCCCATTATGGTACAACTTGTAACCCCTATGATCTACAACGAATAGCGGGGGGTTCTTCGGGAGGTTCTGCTGCTGCGGTTGCTGGGGGTTTAGTTCCTTTTTCTTTGGGTTCAGATACGAATGGTTCTATTCGTGTTCCTGCGGCTTTATGTGGTATTTTTGGTTTTAAACCTACTTATGGCAGGTTATCCCGTGCGGGTGTCAAATTATTTTCTAGTAGTTTAGATCATATCGGACATTTTGCAACTTCTGTGAGAGATATTGCGACAATATTTGATGTTTTGCAAGGTGAAGATGAGCAAGATCCGGTTTGTACAAAACGTCCGATTGATTTATGTTTACCACAAATAAATAATGATATTTCTGGGATTAAAATTGCCATTGCAGATGATTATTTTACCGAAAAAGCAGAACCAGCAGCTTTAGCAGCAGTGGCAAAAGTTGCTCATGCTTTAAATTTTATTGAATATGTCACAATACCAGAAGCGAAAATAGCTCGTGCTGCGGCATTTGTAATTACAGCTTGTGAAGGTGCAAATCTGCATTTAGAAAACTTAAAATCCCGTCCTCAAGATTTTGATCCAGCAACGCGAGATAGATTTTTAGCTGGTGCTTTAATTCCTCATTCTTGGTATATCCAAGCACAACGTTTTAGAAGATGGTATAGAGATCAAGTGAGAGAGATATTTGCAAATGTAGATATAATTATTGCTCCAACAACCCCAATTCCTGCCCCATTAATTGGACAAAAAACGATGATGTTAGATGGTGAAGAAATTCTTGTCCGTCCACATTTAGGGTTGTTTACTCAACCATTGTCTTTTATTGGTTTACCTGTTTTATCAGTACCAATTAAGGAAAAAAATTCTCTACCTTTAGGAGTACAATTAATAGCTGCACCCTATAATGAAGCTTTGATTTTAAGAGTTGCCGCATTTTTGGAAGCACAGGGTATTGTTTCTGGTGGTTTACTGCATGAATTTTGACTTCTGAGGTTTCGCCAAATAAATTATGAAAATCTGTGAAAATTTTTATATTGAGAAATTTCCAAATCGCGTTACAATCATTAAAGCTTAAATGAGTTAATTAGCTGATTCAGCTTTTAGCTAACTCCAACCATCTATCTATTCCCAAACTTGGGAAATTATATGTTACAGCTAGTAATTACTGTTTGTGTACTGCTTTTAGGTTCAGCATTGTGTTCTGCTACAGAAACGGCGCTGTTATCTGTTCCCACATTGAGAGTGCGACAATTAGCGGAATTTAAAAAACCTGCCGCAGTTGCACTTCTAGCGATTCGTGAAAACATGAATCGGCCTATTGCCACAATAGTAATCCTCAATAATATTTTCAACATTATTGGAAGTATTATCACAGGTAGTATTGCAACTCAAGTATTAGGAGATAGATGGCTTGGTATATTTTCGGGAATATTAACTTTTCTGATTATTATTTTTGGAGAAATTATACCCAAGACAATTGGTGAGAGATATTCTGAACAAATTGCTATACTCACAGCCATACCTGTAACGGGAATTTCTTTGGTTTTTACACCCTTAGTATGGATTTTAGAAAATGTCACTGCACCATTTTCTCAAGGGAGAAAAAGACCAACAACCAACGAAGCAGAAATCAAACTCTTAGCAAATATTGGTCAGCAAGAAGGTATTATCCAAAGTGATGAAGCAGAAATGATTCAGAGGGTATTTAGATTAAATGATGTGACAGCATCTGATTTAATGACACCCCAAATTATGCTGACATATATACGCGGTAATTTGACCTTGGCTGAAGCAAAAGCAGATATTATTGCTTCCCAACATACCCGGATTATTGTTATTGATGAATCTATTGATCAAGTGATGGGATTTGCTTTAAAACAGAGTTTACTGACAGCGATGGTGGAAGGAAGTGGTGAACAAAAAATTGCTGATTTAGCTAGAAAAGTGCGCTTTGTTCCTGAGATCATTCGTGCTGACAAACTGCTCAAAAATTTTATAGAATCCCATGAACATCTTGCAGTAGTAGTAGATGAATATGGATGTGTTGCTGGTGTGATTACTTTGGAAGATGTGCTGGAGGTAATAACTGGTGAAATTGTAGATGAGACTGATAAAACGGTCGATTTACAAGAAATTGCTAGGAAGAAACGAGCAAAAATGTTGCAGTCTATCAATACTCTTCATACTGGAGAAAAAACTGAAGAAAAACATGATAACTATGATCTAAAAATAGGAAACACAAATTAATTTAAAATTCCAAATTTTTGCAAAATAAGCTACGCGAAAAAAACTTAACATCCAGGAATTAAACATTGTGAACTCCCGGAGGATAAATAACTTTTCCTTGATATTTATCTTCATAACCTAAGAGTGGTTTCACCATAAAAAAGTCTTCAGGAACATTAAAAGGACATTCTATTTGATAATTTATGGCTGCTTGAAAACCAAAGGGGTGATAAAGTTTGGGATATCCCAAAACTACAACTAATGCTTCTCCTCTATTGTCTGCTAGTTCTAGTACAGCACGGCGTAAATAAACCAACCATTCTCAATCGCTAAAAAGCTTACGACCTATTATTTTTGACTTTTGACTTTTGACTTTTGACTTCCGCGAAGCGGTACTAGTGTGTTGACTTTTGCTATGGTTGGATAGTCGAGGATATTTTCAGCACGGATTTTCATAATCAAATTGTAATTATTTATGTAATTATTTATGAAAGTGTATGATTGGATTGTGGTTGGTGCAGGAATTACAGGTGCTGCACTTGCTTATGAATTAGCAAAAACGGGGTTTTCGGTACTGCTGCTAGAACAAGACAAAACACCACAAAATGCTACTCGCTATAGTTATGGTGGAATTGCTTATTGGTCTGGTACAACACCTGTGACACAACAACTATGTCAAGAAGCGATCGCTCGTTATCAAATCCTAGCGCCAGAATTAGATGCTGATATCCAATTCCGAGAATTAGATTTATTACTAACTATCGCTAATGATACTGAACCAAAGGTAGCAGCCGCATCCTATTCTCATCTTAGCACACCACCCCAGCTATTGAGTGTTCAAGAAGCTTGTGAGTTAGAACCATTACTCAATAAAAATGCTATCTCTGGTACTTTAACTGTCAAACATGGTCATGTCCATCCGCAAAAACTAAGGCAAGCATACATTCAAGCATTTCTACGTCTGGGGGGAGAAATACAGTTTACCAAAGTATTAGAACCTACATATATTTTTGCCGCTGACAAAAGTTTTAGAGGTGTAAAAACAACCACGGACACCTTCCACAGTGCTGATATAGCCATTTGTACTGGTGGAATGAGCCGAAAATTATTAAAATCAGTAGGTATTTCTGTGAAAATTTATTTTTCTCATGCAGAAATAATTGAAACTCCATCAGTGGATCTGCGGTTACGCACCTTAGTCACACCGGCGATTTTACAACGCCTTCAATTAGAAATTGCATCAACTCAAAATGATCAATTATGGGATCAACCTGGTGAAATAGTACCACCTATTTTAGATGCAGGTGCAGTCCAGTTTCTTGATGGTAGTTTGCGTTTAGGTCAAATTAGTCGTATTCTTACAGATCCCCATGAACAAATTAACTCAGAGGAAAGTGAAAAATGGTTGCGAACAAGTATCACCCACATATTACCAGCTTTGGGAAATTTACCAGGAACTTGGCATCATTGTTTAGTTGCATTTAGCAAAGATAAATTACCTTTAATTGGTACTATTCCCGAATTTGAACATATTCATATTTTCTCTGGTTTTAGCAGTCCGTTTGTTTTTGTTCCACCTTTAGCACAACGCTTTGCTAAATTTCTATCTGGACAGGAAGATAAGATTATTGATCAGTTGTTGACGCTACCCGCCTGAAAAGGACGGGGATTCTTGTTTCAATGGTAGGGACAATTCATGAATTGTCCCTACATCTTTTTCGGAGAGGTCTAATTAGGGGTTGCTGAGAAAGTCTTTCCGTGAGGGCATAGGAGTCAGGAGTCAGGAGTCAGGAGTCAGGAGGAGATTGGAAAATTTCTTTGCCATCTCTTGAAATCCCAAAAAATGCACACTTTTTCCGGTATACCCTTCAAAACCCTTGCACTAATTTCTGTGTTTATCAGCCTCTAA
>NZ_JAQMTI010000099.1:0-3230 GCF_028329225.1 Sphaerospermopsis kisseleviana CS-549
CCAGTCACCAGTCACCAGTCACCAGTCACCAGTCACCAGTCACCAGTCCCCTGTTATTCATAACTTTTTAACAATATATGCAAAAATTCAGCCGTATTTAGGGATTTTTGGGAGTGAGAAAACCGAATTGATGGATCTGTCCAGTTACCTTGTACCTTGTGGGGCGATCGCCACATTGATAAATGATCAACTGGTGGATCGGCATAAAAATTATCTTCCCCAATACCTAAAATAGCAGAACTCCAATGGGTAAAATAATCATGACTCAGGCGATGTATGGGAAAATTTCCCCATAATGGCACGCCCCAGCCATCTATAGCTATTAAGGCTTTCACATTACCACCTTGAAGTTGCCATGTTGTAGCCGCCGCGATCGCACCTACTACACCGGCACTAAAACCAATGAATATAACAGGTGATTCTAGCTTATTACTCAGGCGATCGCGCAAAAACAGTAAAATATGAAGTGCTGATAAAGTGAAAATCCCCTCTCCCGGAAAAACCAGTATATTTAATAACTGCTGATCACCTCTCTCTACATTGGGGTTAAACAAGCTGCTGACAAAGCTTTGCGTTAATTCTATTTCATGAATACCTGGACAAATAATAATATTCATTAGCTTTTATGGTTAAAGATCAACAACCTATGGCATTTGCTCGGTTAATTGTAAGTTAATTGTTAATTTTTACTGGTTAATTGTAAATTTTTCATGATCAGATGTATATTTTTATGTTCACATCTATCCTATCCCCCTGGATGGGATAATAATTAACTAATATGGCGAATTATAGGGTTATACCCTGTGAGGATGTCGCCATTTCGCTTATATTGAGGGAATTATTGTGGTTGCAACTCCAGAAAAAATGCAACATACTCACGAGCATCTACCAGGCCATGATCGCATAGCTGTACTGCTCATGGGTTATGGTGAAGTCGAGAGCTATGAAGATTTTGCCAATTATAATGAACAAGCTTTAAATCTACTTACTGCCAAATTTGCACCAGTACCAACTTGGATTTATCCCACTTTAGCCAAGATTTTAGCTATATTTGATCGTCATGAATGGGGACATACCCATCATGATTTTATCTCACCCCATAATGCCATTTTTGAACAGCAACGGGCAGGAATTGAACACGAATTACAACATAAATGGGGCGGTGGTGTTCAAGTTTTCAAAGCTTTTAACTTTTGCGCTCCTTTTTTACCGCAACAAGTTTTAGCAGAAATCAAAAATCAAGGCTTTGAAAAAATATTGATCTATCCTTTGTTAGTGGTAGATTCTATTTTTACCAGTGGTATTGCTATTGAACAAGTTAATAATGCTTTGGCTGAATTAGCTGATGGTGATGAACATTGGGTGAAAGGAATGCGTTATATTCCTTCTTTCTACAATGAGCCGGAATATATCAATTTAATGGCGCAAATAGTAGAAGAGAAAATCAATTCTGACTTAGCCGATGCCTATTTACCATCACAAATTGGTATTGTGTTGATGAATCATGGATGTCCACACAAAGCCAAAGATTTTACATCAGGAATTGATGAAAGTCAAGCACTTTACGAATTAGTGAGAGAGAAATTAATTCACCGTTATCCTTTAATTTCTGTCGGTTGGTTAAACCACGATACACCATTAATTGAATGGACTCAACCCAATGCCACTCAAGCAGCTAACAATCTGATTCAATTAGGTGCAAAAGTGGTAATGTTTATGCCCATAGGTTTTGCCACAGAAAACCATGAAACCTTGTTAGATGTACATCACATTATTCATGATTTAGAAAAACAGCATTCTGGTGTGGACTATTTACAAATGGCTTGTGTAAATGATGATCCCCGCTTTTTGGATATGGCTGCGGAATGGGCTAATGTTCACATTCAAGAATTAATGGCAGCAGAAGGTAAGGAAGTTAATGTACATTTAGCTATACATCATCATCACCATCATTAGGTGACAGGTGACAGGTGACAGATAAAGAATCACTTCTTGTCTGTTACCTTTTGTCTTGTTGATTTGAACTAAGCTGTTACACAGCTAAATTGTATAATCCTAATATTCTGAACTCTTGTTTAACAGGCAAGATGCCTGTTCCACTTATACAAATTAAATGCACAACAGCTTAGAAATTATTGGCTAGTAGCTGTAGTGACAAATTGTAGTTACAATAAAGTAAAGATAGTTTTTATTGGGTGATGGAGTTTGAATGGGATGAAGCCAAGCGTCTGGCCAACATTCGCACGGTATTGATTTTATCGACGTTTCAGCCGTGTTTGATGGAGATACAGTAACCGTAGAAGATGACCGTTACGACTACGGAGAGCAGCGATTTGTGACATTTGGTTTGTTACAAGGAAGAGTAATTGCTGTTGTCCACACAGAACGAAGTGATTGCACACGAATTATTTCCGCACGAAAGGCAACCAAGTATGAACAACGAACATATTTCGAGCAAATCTCAAACTGATTGGCAACGTTTCGATGCAATGACTGACGAAGATATTGACTTGTCAGACTGCCCAGAAATTACACCTGAATTATTTGCTAAAGCAGTGGTGAAAAAGGGTTTACCTGTCGCCAAAAATAAAGCTCAAGTAACATTACGTATTGATAGCGATGTATTGGAGTGGTTTAAGTCTCAAGGACGGGGTTATCAAACTCAAATCAATGCTTTATTAAGAGCATATATGGAGGCACATCAGTAACTTGTTACTCCTATTTTTCCTGGGTTTGTGTTGAATTTAACTGAAGTTTGGAGTTGATAAGATCAGGATAAATTATGACTATTGCAGGACTTACGCAAAAGGGAACGAAAGTAGGGGTAATACCCTTCGGGAAGCAAGCTACATGAATTACCCCTACGCAAGAATAAGGTTTTCAGTCACATCTTACGTAAGTCCTACAATCATATAGTCATCCGGTTTGATTTCTGAATTTATCTGTGTAGGCAGGCAAGAAGCAATAGTTCGACTTCGCTCACCAACCAGGCACTCATGCAAAAGGCTTTTAGAGAATTTTGGTGTACGGAGTTTTTTCAATAATCAAATAGGAGTCCTATAGAAATTATAATTAAATCAGAGTATATATAAACTTTTATGACTAAATGGTTTAACACCGCAGGCCCTTGTCAACCGGATATCCACTATACCCTACCCACCACCGAACGGTTACCAGAGTTAAAACGCCTGATTGAACAGCGCAATTACTTTGTCATCCATGCACCCAGA
>NZ_JAQMTI010000100.1:0-16983 GCF_028329225.1 Sphaerospermopsis kisseleviana CS-549
CTGTTAGGAATATGTTCCCAATTACTGGTTAAGGTCTTTCTGGTATATAGTTGATTATTCGTGCCAATACCAACTATCGTACCGTCTGACATTACGGTAATACCTAAGACAGAACCACTGTTAGCAATATGTTCCCAATTACTGGTTAAGGTCTTTCTGGTATATAGTTGATTGTTCATGCCAATACCTATCACACCAGGTATGATTTTCTCACTTGTAGGTTGTATTACTTGTGCAACACCTTTTACCCTGATGGAATAAACGCGATTACTTGAGCCTGAAAAGGCTGTAGCACCAGCACCAGTGTTAGTGAAAAGAACTTTACTAGTTAAATTTCCCAAGTCCGAAGCTTCTTTATCTGTTGTGAGGTTGAAACTTACTGAACCTCCTCCAGGATAATAAATCCCAACAAAGTCACCTTGTTTAACTGTCATGGGTGTAGATAGGGAAAACTGGTTAAGTCCCACCACGGGAGTTTTCATATCACTCTTACCTACTACTGACCAAGAACTACCTTCTTTTCGGTAAATAATCAGTTGTAGAGGAGCTGTTGTATCTGCCCAAATTTCCCAGCCATTAATATCGCCATTAATATTAATGGGATTGTTAGTATCTACTAAATAAAAGTTTGTTCTTGTATCACAAACTCCACGGCTTTTCAGTTCATTTCCACCGATTAAATCGTTGCTCATGTTGATGATCCTTATAATTTTGATCCAAAGTTTTTTGGTTTTTGATTATGATTAATGCAACATCTTCAGCCTGGTTGAAGTATAATGATTTAACACTATACCTTTTGACAATCTGTCTGGTTTTGGGTTGATTTTGTTGGAATTTTGAATCTCATTTCTGTCTTTTAGCCTTCGTGAAACACGATATCAAAAAAAATACATCATGTCAAATTTTTGATATTTAATTAATATAAGTTTACGTATTATTAACTATGAAATCTAACTCAAATTTTTGATTAAAAAAATATTAAATTTTAATTCCTTAAAATAATTGTATTGTATGGAAAATTAAACTTTAAAAATTATTTACAGCACACATTTGATTTAAATAAGGTACACAAGGGCAGGCAGGACTTGTATCTCATTGATATGCAATCTGCTGTATTTAGCTAACATGAATTGATTATTTAAAGGATGTTTGAAAAGTCGGAAAGGATGTAAAAAAGCTCTATTGGTATAAGCTGTGAATAGATATATAGGGGATGCTGAATAAACATGAAAATATTACAGGTAAAGAATTTTAGGCAATTTGAAATGGAAAAAGCCGCGCCTGAGGGCAGGCAGGTACAAGCTTTTATGACTTATGAACTGGAAAACCTTACACTTTGTTGGTTTTTTACCTCGTTTCAAAATCCAAAAAACTCCTTGATATCCTTTAACTCCTGACTCCTTGATAGCGACTTGTACTGAGCCTGTCCTGAGCCTGTCCTGAGCCTGTCCTGAGCCTGTCGAAGGGCGGTGTCGAAGGGCGCAGTCGAAGGGCGCAGTCGAAGTAAGCGTGGCGTTAGCCATACTCCTTAATCTTCACGGAAAGACTTTTATGGCTTACGCTACGCTATCAGCAACCCCTATATAGACATCTAGTGAAAATGAATGTAGAGACAATTCATGAATTGTCCCTACAAGGGTTTCAAATTACGGATATTGAATTACCGGAGATATCTAATAGACAGCAGCGAGAGATTAACATGAATAAAATATACCCGTGACTTAGTTGGGGTTGGTTGAAAAAGTTGAGAAAAAAATTGAGGATAATTAGGTGGTTAGTCAGGCAGGAGATTTTGGTGCAGAAGCTTTAACAAATTCAGCAGTACCTATTAACCCTTTTCCACTACTATGAGCAAGAATGATTTGATTTAGTTGTGAATCAGTTTGTAAATCAGTAATGAAATTACCATTGTTTTGATAAAGGGTTGTGACTCCTGCAAAGAGAGAATGATTGGGATTATTAACTGCTATATTACCAGTAATTGCGTTGTAGATTCCCTGGATTTTCAAACCAAAAGCAGCTAAGAAAGTATTCCAATTATTTGCTTCTGCTTGCGCTCCTCCTTTACCAGTACCAGCACAAAGGTAAACCTTACCTCCATTTTTCACATATTCAATTAAAACTTGGTTCTCTACAAGATCACCACCAATAAAAATCCCGTCATATTTTTGCAGGGTTTCTAGGTTAATAGGAATATTCATTCCCTTAGTCCAAGTATGACCTGCTTTGGTCATTGTTTGTTCCAGAGATGCTCCTGTCAACCCAAAATTATTGGAAAGTACATGAAACTTACCTTTGTTTTCTCCTACAAAATATTTGGCAATATTCAGAGCAAATGTAGCTGCATCAGGTGTAGTTTTGATTCCTTGATCACTTAAAGTCGATTCGTCTGCATTAACGACAATTCTACCTAAAGATTTCAAAACTGGTGTAGTTTCTGGTTTAACTAGAGGGATTTCTTCTTGTTGCCAAACAGCACCATTAATTGTGCCGTTAATGCCGTTACCTGTCTTTTCTTTAACAAGATTGCCCGAACCTTCATTCAAGGGCAAATAAGCAACTAAACCATCTTCCTTCCCAGTCAGATACTGATTCATCTTTGCCTGAATTTCATCCGCTGTCAGAGCTTTATTCCAGACACTAACTTCCGTAATTTGACCAGAATAGAAATATCTTGGATTTGCTTCGGTGGCACCAGCACCGATTCGCAGAGGGCATCGCGTATTCAGTGCATAAACTACATTTTTACTACCAACTTCTTTGCCATCGACATAAAGTTTCAATTGCTTGCCATCAAAGGTACTTGCTATATGAGTCCAGACATTGAGAACTACAGGAATATCTTTATTATTAACAATTTCCCAATCACTTCCGTTACCGACCCAAGCTTGCCATTTATTATTATCTCCTGCATAGATAATGTAACCTGCGGAACCTTTGGAAATATCACGGCTGGTAATTACAGAACGAAAGCGGCCTTGCCCACCGGTAACTTTTACCCAACTGGAAACAGTAAATAAGTTGGGATTAAGTGACTGGTTATAAGGAATTTCTACATAATCATCCTTACCATCAAACATTAATACTGATTGCATATTTTTCTATACCTTTTGGCAATTTGTCTGGTTTTGGGATAATTGTGGCTGAATTTTCAAGCTCATTTTTGGCTTTTTATCTTCGTGAAACACGATATCAAAAAAAATACATCATGTCAAATTTTTGATATTTAATTAATATAAGTTTACGTATTATTAGCAATAATATCTAACTTCACATAATGGCATTTTTGATTAAAAAAAGATTAAATTTTTATTCATTAAACGAATTATATTGTATAAAAATCTATATTAAAAAATACTTTAAATACAGTATTGACATTCCAGTTTCACTACGTAATTATACAAATCTAACAGGCAAATATAAATGCTATGTGAGAAATGTCAGAAATCCCATCTCAAGCAGAACTATACACTACAGGTTTCAGTAGTTGTCTCAACAGCAGGATTCCTTTGTGACAAGTCTTGCTTTGTTCCTTCCTTTGAACACTTGGTCTAATGTGTTAATTTTATATAGCGTTTCCCAGTCTTATGAGGTACACCTTAATTTATTTACTCGCTATAAAATATCAGTTGATAGAAATTTTCCATATTTCACATTCGCTACAACAGCAAAAACAAAAGATAAAATGCACAAACTACTTACATTCAATAACGAAAAACTCTTGCGTCAAGCATTAACCCATCGTTCTTATGTGAACGAAAACCCCGGAGAAGGAGAACACAACGAACGCTTAGAATTTCTCGGAGATGCAATTTTAAACTTTCTCAGTGGACAATATTTATATAATCGTTATCCCGAAAAAGGGGAAGATGAATTAACTCGTCGTCGTTCTGCATTAGTGGAAGAAAAACAACTGGCAAAATTCGCTTTAGAAGTTGGTTTAGATTTGAGAATGCGATTAGGAAAAGGTACAATTAGAGATGGCGGTTATCAAAATCCTAACCTTTTGAGTAGCACCTTTGAAGCTGTAATTGGTGCATATTATTTAGATAATGATTGTAATGTTGAACCTCTCAAAGTCATTCTTGAACCATTATTTGATTCTGTATCAGAAGATGTGGTAGAACCGAGATCAAATGTAGATTCAAAAAACAGATTACAAGAGTTAACCCAAGCTCAAGGTATCCAAGAACCTCCTAAATATGTCACAGAAAAAGCCGGAGGTCCAGATCATGCACCAGAATTTATTTCCAAAGTATTTGTAGATGGTAAAGAGTTGGGAGAAGGAAGAGGCAAGAGTAAAAAAGAAGCAGAAAAAGCTGCGGCTGAGGATGCGTTAGCTAAATTGAAAAAACGAGATTTATTGTAAGAATTTAGGAATGATAATGTTTTCTTGCTAATCTGACAATCTATATTTAATGTACTGTGCAAAATCAATTAAATCGCTTGATCTCAGTAGTTAAGTAACTAATTTTTAGTTTAGATACTGATGTTATTACTGTATATCAATGCTAAATTTTTGCTGTTACTATTAATTATGAGTAAGTCAGCCTAATCCAACGCACCAGAGTCAATAGCGTTGGAACGGAGGAACCAAGTTTTGGGGCGTATTTTTGTAGCGATTGGTTAATAAATTTCTAAATTTATGTTAAAAAGCAGCCAAAATCCTGCAAAAAGGGGTATCTCTCAACCCTAGTCCGTCAGCTAACTTCGTAGGCATTGAGAGGGGACTGAAGAGACAGCATTTGATAATGTTTTGATCTCATCAGTGTCCAAGGCTGGTACTGCTCAGATTCAGTGTATCTGTACTGAACTCTGTTGAGGTTACAATATGATTTTACAACTGAATTTAGCTGCAATTTTTGCTGTGGCTGGACAATTGGCGTGGAAAAAAGCAAAACCTGTCATTTTTCGTGATGAGTTCTTATTGCCCGTTGTGGGTTTTTCAGGAATAATTTTACTCTGGTGGGTAATAGCATTTGCTAATCATGAATTAATGCCTACACCACCTGAAGCTTTAATTGCCAATCTTGACTACATTTTAAATCCCTTTTATGAACGAGGACCCGGTAATTTAGGAATTGGTTGGTTACTATTAGCAAGTTTACGCCGGGTAATATTAGGTTTTGGTTTAGGTGCATTAGTAGCAATTCCCTGTGGGTTTTTAATAGGGATGTCTAGACCAGCAATGCTGGCTTTTAATCCCATCATTCAAATATTTAAACCTGTTTCACCCCTAGCTTGGTTGCCTATCTCCTTAGCTATTTTCAATTTGGCAGATCCTTCAGCTATTTTTGTGATTTTCATTACTTCCCTTTGGCCGACTATGATTAATACTGCCTTGGGAGTTTCTAGCGTACCCAAAGATTATATAGATGTGGCACAGGTGTTAGAAATGCCACGTTGGCGGCAGATTATTAAAATTATTTGGCCTGCCAGTTTGCCTTATATTTTCACAGGTTTAAGGATTAGTTTAGGTATTGCTTGGCTGGTAATTGTGGCTGTAGAAATGTTAACAGGTGGTATTGGAATTGGGTTTTTTGTTTGGGACGAATGGAGTCGTTTAAATCTCAGTTCTGTATTTTTGGCGGTGTTTGTAATTGGTTTAACTGGTTTAGTTTTAGATTACGCGGTGGGTAAACTTCAAGAATTTGTTACCCATCGTCCAGGAAGTGTGAAGTAAACAGGGAAAACGTCAACAATTTAGTTACAGCTATGACAGGCAAGATGCCTGTTCCACATTGAGAGATAAAACTGATACCAATTTGCAAAATGATGTCAAAAGATGGAAGCTGACAAAGCTTATCCATTGAATTTTTCATCATCTAAAATCTAAAATTCAAAATTGTAGACAATTATGAGTGAAAATAATTGGACTCGCAGAGATTTTATCAAGGGAATAGGTTTAACGACTGCGGGAATAGCGTTGTCATCCTGTGCTGTTTCTGGAGATAGGTCTGCTAAAGGACTGACAGAAGAAGCTTTAGCTGTAGAACCAGTAGTTAAACCTCAAGAATTAGAAAAACCTGATCTTATTATTGGTTATGTTCCTGTTAATGATTGTGCGCCATTTGCGATCGCCTGGAAAAAAGGTTTCTTCCGCAAATATGGCTTAAATGTCAAACTCAACCGCGAAGCTAGTTGGGCAAACTCCCGCGACGGGTTAATATTTGGTCGTCTCGACGCTTCCCCCGTCGTCTCTGGTGCAGTCACTAACGCTCGAATAGGTGCAGAAGGTGCGCGTCATGCCCCCCTATGTGCAGCTATGACCATACACCGACATGGTAACGCCATGACCATGAATAAAGATATGTGGGACTTTGGTATACGTCCTTGGTATGAATATCAGCAACAATACGGTGATGGGGCATTAGAAGCATTTGGGCGAGATTTTCGAGGTTATTTTCACCAACAACCCCCAGAAAAGAAGGTTTGGGCAGTAGTTCTGAGTTCTGCTATTTATGAATACTTTGCTCGCTATCTTGCTGCTGCTGCTGGTGTTGACCCATTTAAAGAATTTCGCATCATTATTACTCCCCCACCGCAAATGGTGACAAATATGAGAATTGGGGCAATGCAAGCATACATGGTAGCCGAACCTTGGAACACCAGAGCAATTACAGGTAACGAAGGTATTGGTTTTACATTCGCTCAAGGTAAAGAAATTTGGTACGGACACCCAGACAGACTATTAGGAGTAATGGAATCTTTTATAGTCAATTATCCCAAAACTTACCGCTCTTTAGTGAAGGCGATGATTGAAGCTTGTCAGTATTGCAGTAAACCCGAAAACCGCCAAGAAGTAGCCGAATTATTAACAGATCGTTCTTTTACTGGTGCAAAACCAAAAAAGCAAGATGCGCCCATTAGCAAATTGACTGCTCCAGGAATTATTGGTAATTACAACTATGGTGGTTTTGATGGTAAAGACCGCACAATCAAAGCTGAAGATACCACAATTTTTTATGATCTGCCTGATAACGTTCCTCAAGAACCAGGAGAACATTCCACCTTTTTATGGCGTTCTCGGAGTATTTGGTTAATGACTCAAGCAGCACGCTGGGGACAAATTAAAGAAATCCCTAAAAACGCTGAACAAGTAGCCGAAAAAGGTTGGAGAACAGATTTATATCGAGAGATAGCCACAGAAATGGGGATTCCATGTCCCAAGGATGATTATAAAGTTGAACCCCCAGAAGTATTCATAGATAAAAAAGGCTTTGATCCCAGTGATCCTGTCGGTTATCTCAATAGTTTTGCTATCAAAGCAAATGCTCCCATTCGTTTCTTCATGTCTTAATTTTCACGACAAACTATTAACTAATTCAGGAGAATTTAATCATGAGATATACTTCCTTAGAAAATGATAATTTTCAACAAGTTCAGCCCCGTCACGGATTTTTAGAAATTGAAAATTTAGTGAAGTCTTATCCCACAGCAGATAAAGGAGAGTTTGTTGTTTTAGATGGCGTTAATTTGACAATTGGTGAAGATGAATTTATTTCTGTAATTGGTCATTCTGGTTGTGGTAAATCAACATTACTAAAAATTATTGGCGGTTTTGAAAGAGCTACATCAGGTTCAGTTCGCTTAGATGGTAAAGAAATCCGCAAACCAGGTGCAGATAGAATGATGGTTTTTCAAAATTATTCCTTGTTACCGTGGTTAACTGTGCGGGAAAATATCCGTTTAGCTGTGGATGAAGTGCTAAAAAGTGCAAATCGTGCCGAAAAAATTAGCATTGTGAATGAACACTTGGCAATGGTAAACTTAACGGCAGCCGCAGATAAATATCCCGATGAAATTTCTGGAGGTATGAAACAAAGGGTGGGTATTGCTAGAGCTTTAGCAATTCGTCCGAAAATGTTATTAATGGATGAACCATTTGGAGCTTTAGATGCTTTAACTCGTGGAAAATTGCAGCGTCAGGTATTAGATATCTGGGAAAATCATCGTCAAGCAGTCATGATGATTACCCATGATGTAGATGAGGCAATTTATATGTCCGATCGCATTGTTTTAATGACCAATGGACCATGCGCCACTATCGGAGAAATTCTCAAAGTTCCGTTTAAACGTCCACGCGATCGCAGTGCGATCCGCAATTCTAAAGAATACTTTGAATTACGCAACCACGCCTTGAATTTTTTAGACCGTTACTTTACTTCAGAGGAGTAAAATAAATTATTATTTCCTGGGTATACAAATTCAGAAATATAAGCTACAATTCAAAAAGTAGAAATTTAAAATTTTGAACATTTAAAATTTTGAACATTTAAAATTTTGAATTTCTACTTTTAACGTCAGTATTCAGGATTGAGGCATCAGTATTTCAGAATATTTGATAAATCGGTAGATGATCAAATACAGATTTTGGGCGTAACCATTAAAAAGCTGACTGCTGATTACTGATCGCTGAATGCTTATCTGTGGGTAGCCTAATTCAAATTCATGAAAGCTGGATTTGAAGCGGAGGAACCAAATAATTGGGGCGAATCTTAATTGAAAGACACCTTCCAGTCTTAGCCCGTCAGCTAACTCCGTCGGCAATGGAAGGAACTCCCAAAACCTTGGCTGTAATACCAGTTGTTATTGGGTTTTCCTTAATCAATCTGCGATTTTAGTCAATGATTTTGGATGAACTAGGAATGTAAGAATTAACGAGTCAGAAATCAGAATCCTTGATTAGTCATTTGGTGATAAAATGGTGGTTTTTCATGGTGCGTTTAAAAAAGCTGATTACTGATAGCGGAATACTTACTTATGAATCCAAAATCTAAAATCTAAAATCTAAAATTGGCATCCCTGCTTCTCATTCATCATTCGTTTCAAGGGAGAGAAGTTAAAGCTGTGAAAATCAAGCCATTGTTAGCACGTTTGCAAGGTGCTATTGGTCGCCATGACCTGATTGAGCAAATGGTATTACTACCTGCTCCAAAAAAATGCCTGAGTGAGAAAAATTCACTGGTAAAATCCATCAAGTTAATTGTTGGTTATGATGGTTCTCCTAATAGTCATACAGCCTTAGATATTGCTTTTTGTATTGCACATCAAACCCATTTAGCAAGCAATATTCAAGTCAATGTTCAGGCTGTTTATGTGTTAGAAGAACAGGCAAGTATTTCTGATTATCATAAATTCAATTATCCACCAAATTGGGCTGGTTTGACACATCAATATTTTGAGTTAAGCCAATCAACAACAATGGTGTTAACGCCATCAAAACCTCAGTTACTTACCACTTCAGCACCGGAAAAAGCAGATAAAATTCTTTGGCAAGCCAAAAATTTAGCCCAAGAATGGCAGAGTGATTTTAAATCTCATCTACGATTTGGTAACTTATCTAATGAACTGAAAAAAGTTGTAGAATTAGAAACTGCTGATGCTCTAGTTTTAGGTTGTCAATCTATCAATCATCCTGTGATTGAAAGTTTAGATCCTCATTTTCCCTGTGCTGTTTTGGGTATTCCTCGGTGTCTTGATTAATCACCTAATAATTACTTAATACATTTTTAATGCCCATGCACCAATAATCAACTATTAAGTCGCCTATAGTTACATATAGGTGGCTTTTTCGATCTTTTTCACACAATAAAAAACAATCACATTATCAGGGAAGATGATATGGAAAACTGGCAAGCTGTTTTCAGCGTTATCACATTTATCACCGTCATTGTGGTAATCATGACGGAATGGATTGATCTAATGGTAGCTGCTTTTTTGGGAGCATTAATATTAGTCTTTGCTAATATCATGACTTTACCAGAAGCCGTTAGTTATATTGGTAAAAGTCATGGAACTTTGGGTTTATTTTTTGGTGTGATGGTATTAGTAAGAGCATTTGAACCGACTAATATCTTTAGTTATATAGCTACACAAATAGTCATTCTTGCTCAAGGAAGTGGCAAAAAATTACTATTAGGTATTGTGGCATTAGTTACGCCAATTTGTGCTGTTTTACCTAATGCTACTACAGTCATGTTATTAGCTCCATTAATTCCGCCAATAGCAGAAGAAATAGGAGTTAATTTTGTCCCTTTATTAATTTTGATGGTGTTTGTTGCTAATAGTGCGGGATTATTAACTTTAGTAGGAGATCCAGCCACATTTATTGTAGGTGATGCTGTCAATATTAGCTTCATAGATTATTTAGGGAAATTAAGTTTAGGAGGAGTAATTGCTGTTTTGACTGTTGTAGTAACATTACCAATTTTATTTAGAAAAATTTGGCATAAAAACTTAGATGATTTAGCAGAATTACCCCATCCCCAAATCAATCATCCACGAGTTTTAATAGTAGGGGGAGTGATAGTAGCTTTTGTGTTAACATTTTTTGTAATTGGTGAATCTTTACCAATACCGATTTCCCCTGCGGCAGTGGCTTTGTTAGGTGCTGCTTTAGCTTTATTACTGGCACACAAAAGCAGAATTGATTCAGTTCATAATATTTTGCGAGATGTAGATTGGAGTACCTTAATATTTTTTATGAGCATTTTTGTCCTGATCGGAGGACTGGATAAAACAGGTGTGATTAAGAGTTTATCAGGTGTTTTAGGGCTGATTTTAGGTAAAAATATTTTGCTAGGTTCTGTACTTTTGTTATTTGTAGTAGGAATCTTATCAAGTGTTGTACCGAATATTCCTTTAGTTGTGGCAATGGTTCCTTTGTTGAAACAATATCTTGTGAATGTGGGATTAGCACCAGCAGAAGTTTTATCACCAGATTTTCAAGGACAGTTTCCCCCAGAAGTTTTACCACTGTTTTATGCCATGATGTTTGGCGCAACTTTGGGGGGAAATGGCACATTGGTGGGAGCATCTTCTAATATTGTTGCTGCTGGTATTGCTGAACAGCATGGTAGAAGAATTTCTTTTAAGACTTTTTTACATTATGGTATTCCTGTTACCTTATTGCAGCTGATAACTTCAGCTTTGTATGTGTTGGTGCGTTTTTTACTTTAAACATAAAACAAAATGCTCGAAAAATATAGTGTTCCGATTTGATTTATAAATTTTCCGTGGAGGCAGGGAATAGGGAATAGGGAATAGGGAATAGGGTTTTAGATGATTTGGGTGTACGGAGTTTTTTCAAAAATCAAATAGGAGTCCTATAGATCCCTAACTTCTTTGAGAAGTCAGGGATTTAGGTGTTACAAGATAGGGGAGATGGGGAGGAAAATTTTAGATTTTAGATTTTTTAGATTTTAGATTGGAGATGACAAAAACAATCCCTGCGGGTTCAGCAGTTGCTCATGTGGGAAACCCCCAAGGCCGCACTGCTTCACCAAAATCCAAAATCCAAAATAAATAACTCCTGACTCCTGACTCCTGACTCCTGGATCTCCTTTCTGATCTGACGTTAATATCTCAAGATGTGTAAAATGTCACGAAGAACGCTATAACCAGCTAAATCCCAAAGTAGATAAGCTAAAAATCCAATCATTGCCAAGCGTCCATTCCACAATTCTGCTTGAGGATTCCAACCAAAAATAAAGGCATTACGATCTACACCATTATAAGCTTTAGCAACGGGTGGTATATCAGTAGATGAGCGAGTTTCCATTTTTTACCTCCAAATTTCAACAAGTTTCACAAGTTTCACAAGTTTCACAAGTTTCACAAGTTTCAAGTTTAATGTTTTGAATCTTTTGTTCACTTTTTTTATGCTTAACTTTAATGTAGCTTTTACACACACAGTTGTTTTATGCCTATAGGTACAAACTATAGGCACTTCTTAGGGACGATAATTTAAAAGCTATTTACCCAGACAAATCTACCCTGAGATGGTGAAAAAAATTTTTAATTTAATTTAAATAAACGTAAACCAGCTTTCAAAAATTGAATTACTACAATCCAAGCAAAAAAATGTTCACCTAAAGAATAGCAGTATTGATATTAATAAATCAGCTATTTTTTATATAAATTTACAATAATAAAATCATCAACTTCTATCTAACGTTACATAAGGCTTTCCCACTTGAGATGGATGCTAAGATCCCCTAATTTCTTGGATTCTGAAGGTTGGACAAGTTGAATATTTACATCCAGCAGTGGTCATTAGTGAGGCAGTCAAACCCTTATGTTGCATAGCTTTGTAATTATAGCAGGAGTCGTAGGGGCGAAGCATTCGGAAAATATCCTTTGGGAGATACCGATCATTAATCGCTCGAATGCTTCGCCCTTTTCATAAAATTGATAATTTATCGCCCTGTAAGGGCGAAGCATTCGGAAAATATCCTTTGGGAGATACCGATCATTAATCGCTCGAATGCTTCGCCCTTTTCATAAAATTGATAATTTATCGCCCTGTAAGGGCGAAGCATTCGGAAAATATCCTTTGGGAAATACCGATCATTAATCGCTCGAATGCTTCGCCCCTACTTCGCCCGTACAGGAGTCAGGAGTAAAACACTAACTTGGCAGTGCAAATTTAAATTAAACTTAAAATTAAACTTAGAGGTAGGAAATAGAAATGATGCAGGAACTATACAAACACTTATTGTGGATAGCACAAGTACCTGTAACTACTCCCAACGTCACACCAGCACAGGCTTCGATTCTCACATCGGGTCCGCGCTTTTTTGTGGCTTTAATTTCTGGAGTAATTCTCGCCTTTGCCTTTCAATTAGTGTTAACTAATCTCTCAATTGCTGCGGGTATTTCCTATTTAGGACATCCTTCAGAATCTCAGGAAATTGAAAGTTTTGGTGGCACAATTCGCAAAATTGGCACGAGGTTGGGAATTTGGACATTAGTTACAGTCACAATTGCTTTATTCATCGCTTGTTTCTTAGCTGTAAAATTGAGTTTATTAATTTTAGATCCGGGATTAGGAGCAATTTTAGGTTTAGTCATTTGGGGAGCGTATTTTCTATTACTAATGTGGGTAAGTTCAACTACAGTTGGTTCTTTAATAGGTTCGGTTGTGAATACGGCTACTGCCAGTTTTCAGGCGATTATGGGTACAGCTACAGCTGCATTAGGCGCTAGGTCTGTAAATCAGCAAGTGGTAGCTACTGCGGAAGCGGCTGCCTCGGCGGTGCGTCGGGAATTAGGAAGCGCCATTCCCCCCGCAAGTATTCGCCAAAACGTAGAACATTACATAGAAAAACTACGTCCCCCAGAACTTGATATATTGCAGATTCGGGATGAGTTTAAAAGCTTACTTAATGAACCACAATTTAAAGCGATCGCCACCAGTCCAGACTTGGGAAAAATCGACCGTCAACAGTTTGTTGATTTAGTTAACAGTCGCACCGATTTATCCCAACGAGAAGTTAACCGCATTGCTGACGCTTTACAAAATGTTTGGGAACAAGTAGTGAGTCAACAAAAACCTACGAAAGAAAGTTTAGGTGAGTTGGTAAACTATCTGAAATCCCTTCCTCCGGGACAAACCAAAACCGATGAACTTAACGCCAAACTTGACCAATTAATTGCTGAAATTCACTCTACCAAAGAAACAGAACAAAAACCAGGAATGATGCAACAAGCAATATCAGCACTGACTGGGGTAGTGTTAGGTAGGGCAGATTTGTCTGATTTAGATGTAGAAAAAATTTGGCGTTCCTTAAATACTGCTAGAGAAAAAGTCATAGAACAAGTTACAGAACAACCTTATAATCCCATTCGTGCAGATATTGACAACTACTTACTTAACTCTTATCCTTGGCAACTCAGTCAAGAAAGAATTGCCCAAGAATTTCGAGATGTGATTTATGATCCTGCGGCTGATCCTGGGGTAACACGTAGGGAATTAGAGCAAATTAACCGTCAAGATTTTATCAATATTTTGCAAGCTAAGGGATTATTAGCTCAAGCACAAATTTACCAAATTGCTGATCAATTGGTAATGGTGCGGGATGAGGTTTTGGTAATAGTAACAGCGCAGGAAGAAAGAGAAATTGTCCAAGATTTGCAAAGACGAGTGGAAAGTTATTTACTGGTGACTCCGAAAGCAGATTTAACATCAGCAGGAATTGAGAATAATTTTAAACCGCTGTTGGCAGATCCAGAAGCAGATTATCAAACTTTATCCCGACGACTGGCACAAGTTGAACGGGAAGAAATGGCTGAGATTCTGTTAGCACGCAATGATATTCAAGAACGAGATTTAGATCCGATTTTAGATGAATTGGAAATGCAGCGCGATCGCGTGTTGGTAGAATCTTTAGGACTGGCACAACAGGCACAACATCAAGCGGAAACTCTCTGGTTAAATGTGGAATCATATCTGCGAAATACAGGCAAAGAACAATTAAACCCTGATGCTATTCGCGCTGATTTAAAACGACTTTTAGAAGATCCCCAAGCGGGAATTTTAGCCATTCGGGCGCGGTTATCTCGCTTTGATAAAGATACTTTGGTGCAATTATTAAGTCAACGTCAAGATTTAACAGAAGCACAAGTTCATCAAATTATTGATGTAGTAGAAGAATCATGGCATAGCATCCGCCACATACCGCAATTTGTCGGGGAAAAAGCCAGAGAACAATATGATTCTGTCACCACGACTATTGCAGATTACCTGCGAAATACTGGTAAGGAAGAATTGAATCCTGAAGGTATTCAACGAGATTTCACAAGGTTGTTTGAAAACCCTAGAGAGGGTGTTATGGTATTGCGTCGCCGATTATCGCGGATTGATAGAGATACTTTGGTGAAATTGTTAAGTCAACGTCAAGACTTGAGTGAGGAACAAGTTAATCAAATCATTGATACTGTGCAGACATCAATTAGAAATATAGTCCGTGCGCCCCGTCGGTTAGCGACAAGAACACAACAAAGAATGCAAAATTTTCAAACTTATTTGCAGGAGTATTTACGACATACGGGTAAAGAGGAATTGCACCCAGAAGGAATTAAAAGAGATTTGCATTTATTGTTGCATGATCCCAGAGTGGGGATGGAAAGTTTCAGCGATCGCCTTTCCCATTTCGATAGAGAAACAATTATCGCTTTGTTGAAAATTCGGGAAGATATTACTGATGAAGAAGCAGCGAGAATTGCTGATAATATGATCTCAGTGCGTGAACAATTTGTAGAACAGGTGCGGGGTATTCAAAGAAGGATTCAAGATGCAATTGAAGGCATTTTTGCCAGGATTCGTAATTATCTTAATTCTCTAGAACGTCCAGAATTGAATTATGAAGGAATACAGCATGATATCCGTCAATTATTTGAAGATCCTCAAGCTGGGTTTGAAGCATTGCGCGATCGCTTGTCTCATTTCAATCGTGAAACTTTAGTAGCTATTTTCAGTTCCCGTGAAGATATTTCTGAGGCAGATGTTAACCGCATTATTGACAGAATAGAACACGCTCGGAATATGGTTTTACAAAGAGCAGAACAGCTACAACATGAAGCACAACATCGGCTAGAACAGGTAAAACATCAAGCACAACGTCAAGCAGAAGAAACCCGCAAAGCTGCTGCTAATGCTGCTTGGTGGTTGTTTGCGACGGCGGTTGTTTCTGGTATTTCTGCGGCTTTAGGCGGATCAATTGCTGTTGTGCTGGTTTAGGTTTTTCAATAATGGACAATTACCTGTACCTGAAAATCCGAGGATTAAAAAAGCTAAATTTTCTGCTTTTTTTACTTGAAAGGGGAGGTTTGAAACCGTTCGGCAGTTCGACAGACTCACTGACCACTGACGCTCACGGCGGAAGCCTTGAATAAAACAATTATCAATTATCAATTATCAATTATCAATTGATAAGTTGTCTTTAGCCTCCCAACAGGGGGGTTTTTTTTGACTAATAATTCAATAATGAAGGCGATCGCTAATTAACATTTACAGGATTTTCCTCATCTTCTGCCCAATTTATTGGATTGTTGACAATGTACTGACGAATATTTTGTAATTCTTCCTCATTACGAATAATATGTTCATGAAAATTACGTTGCCAAATCACATTTCCTTGAGCTTTATTGATGCGATTCACCCGCCTTGTAGAAACAGATTTATAATTTTGAATTATTGCTGCCAAAGATTGTGGTTTTGTGCCATTAATTTTCACCTGTTTAATTCCAGGGACTGTAGGGGCGAAGCATTGGCTCGATAAATTTTGTTGTTGTTGATAATTGAAATTTGCCAATGCTTCGCCCTTCCCATCAGAAAACGATTGTGAAAAATCTTGCTTTGCCAATGCTTCTCCCTTCCCATCAGAAAACGATTGTGAAAAATCTTGCTTTGCTTCACTTTTAACTATGATAATAATTCCATGTACATGATTGGGCATGATCAGAAATTCATCTAACTCTACACTTTGAAAATGCCGAGGAATAGATAACCAACAACCCCTTGCTACCTCACCATTTGTATTTAATTTCATTTCACCATCGACAATTTCACCAAATAAACAATTACGGTGATGGGTGCAAATAGTGACAAAATATGCTCCTATTTGAGAATAGTTATATCCTTTTAATCGGATGGAACGACGGTGGTGAATTTCGGGATTATAAGGCATAAATTAAATTCCTGTTAATAGCGTCATGGTTATGGGGAAGGGTGAAGCATTCGCTAATATAGGTTATCTGTTTGTTGTCTATTTTTACCATGCGAATGCTTCACCCCTACAGAATTATATAATGTGGTGCGATCGCTCAATTAATATAATTTTCATTGTCCCATTTGTAGGGGCAAAGCATTGGCTCAAACATCTTTATTGATTTCGATAATGTAAAATTGCCAATGCTTTGCCCTCTTCTGTTAAACCCCATAGTGGAACAGGGTGAAGCATTCGCTAATATAGGTTATCTGTTTGTTGTCTATTTTTACCATGCGAATGCTTCACCCCTACAGGATTATATAATGTGGTGCGATCGCTCAATTAATATAATTTTCATTGTCCCATTTGTAGGGGCAAAGCATTGGCTCAAACATCTTTATTGATTTCGATAATGTAAAATTGCCAATGCTTTGCCCTCTTCTGTTAAACTGTCTGTTTGTTGTCTATTTTTACCATGGGAATGATTCAC
>NZ_JAQMTI010000101.1:0-31583 GCF_028329225.1 Sphaerospermopsis kisseleviana CS-549
CCAGTCACCAGTCACCAGTCCCCAGTCACCAGTCACCAGTCCCCAGTCCCCAGTTCGGAAACCCGTACAGAAAAGATTGTTGCCATTTGTTGCTGTTTTTCGGTAGATTAGCACTCAGGAGTTGAGAGTGCTAACTCTGGAGAAAAAATTTATGGCAGCCGTATCTCTAAGCGTATCTACAGTTAAACCTTTAGGCGATCGCGTTTTTGTAAAAGTGACCGCCGCTGAAGAAAAGACCGCAGGTGGTCTATATTTGCCCGACACCGCTAAGGAAAAACCCCAAGTAGGTGAAGTGGTAGCCCTTGGACCAGGCAAGCGGAATGATGACGGTAGCCGTCAAGAATTGGAAATTAAAGTCGGTGATAAAGTGCTGTACTCCAAGTACGCTGGCACAGACGTGAAGCTCGGCACTGATGAATATGTACTACTTTCTGAGAAAGACATTCTAGCAGTAGTCAGCTAATTGAGTGATGAGGGGTCAAACAATTCAAAAGTCAAAAGTCAAAAGTCAAAATTTGAATTTTAGATTTTGGATTTTGGATTTTGGATTTTGGATTTTGGATTGATATAAAATCACACCCCACTTCAGAACTGAAAACAGAAAATTGACAACCAACAAATAACCAATTCCAGAATTACACACCAGAATTACACAGATTATGGCAAAGCGCATTATTTACAACGAAAACGCCCGTCGCGCCCTTGAGCGTGGTATTGATATTCTGGCTGAAGCTGTTGCTGTCACCCTTGGACCCAAAGGTCGTAATGTAGTTTTAGAGAAGAAATTTGGCGCACCACAAATCGTCAATGATGGTGTTACCATCGCTAAAGAAATTGAATTAGAAGACCATATTGAAAATACTGGCGTTTCTTTGATTCGCCAAGCTGCTTCTAAGACCAATGACGCTGCTGGTGATGGTACAACCACCGCTACCGTTTTGGCTCATGCAATTGTTAAAGAAGGTTTACGGAACGTAGCTGCTGGCGCTAACGCAATTCTGTTGAAACGCGGTATTGATAAAGCTACTGCGTTTTTAGTAGAAAGAATTGCTGAACACGCTCGTCCTGTAGAAGATTCTAAGGCGATCGCTCAAGTCGGTGCTATCTCTGCTGGTAACGATGATGAAGTCGGCAGCATGATCGCCCAAGCTATGGATAAGGTGGGTAAAGAAGGTGTAATTTCCTTGGAAGAAGGAAAGTCCATGACCACCGAATTGGAAATTACCGAAGGTATGCGTTTTGATAAGGGTTATATTTCCCCTTACTTCGCTACCGATGCAGAACGGATGGAAGCGATTTTTGATGATCCTTATATCCTGCTCACCGATAAGAAAATTGCTTTGGTACAAGATTTAGTACCTGTACTTGAGCAAGTTGCACGTCAAGGTAAGCCCCTGGTTATTATCGCTGAAGATATTGAAAAAGAAGCTTTAGCTACTTTGGTTGTTAACCGTTTACGTGGTGTGCTGAACGTAGCTGCTGTAAAAGCTCCTGGTTTTGGCGATCGCCGGAAAGCGATGTTAGAAGATATCGCAGTTCTCACTGGTGGTCAAGTCATCACTGAAGATGCTGGTCTGAAGTTAGAAAGCACCAAGCTAGATGGCTTAGGTAAAGCTCGCCGCATCACCATCACCAAAGACAGCACCACCATTGTGGCTGAAGGTAACGAAGCTGGTGTTAAAGCTCGTTGCGAACAAATCCGTCGTCAGATGGATGAAACCGAATCTTCCTACGACAAGGAAAAACTGCAAGAGCGTTTGGCTAAATTATCCGGTGGTGTAGCTGTTGTGAAAGTTGGTGCAGCTACCGAAACCGAAATGAAAGACAAGAAGCTGCGTTTGGAAGATGCTATCAACGCAACCAAAGCTGCTGTAGAAGAAGGTATTGTTCCCGGTGGTGGTACAACCTTAGCTCACCTCGCTCCTCAGTTGGAAACTTGGGCTAACAGCAACCTCAAAAATGAAGAGTTGACTGGTGCTTTAATCGTCGTTCGTGCTTTACCTGCTCCTCTGAAAAGAATTGCAGAAAACGCTGGTCAAAACGGTGCTGTAATAGCTGAAAGAGTGAAAGAAAAAGATTTCAACATTGGTTTCAACGCTTCTACCAACGAATTTGTTGATATGTTGGAGGCTGGTATTGTTGATCCCGCTAAGGTAACTCGTTCTGCTTTGCAAAACGCTGCTTCTATCGCTGGTATGGTGTTGACAACTGAATGTATCATTGTTGACAAGCCAGAACCTAAAGATGCTGCTCCTGCTGCTGGTGCTGGTATGGGTGGCGGAGATTTCGATTACTAAGGTCTTTTGTTAGTTTGAATGATGGCCGCTTCCGTTGGGGGGCGGCTATTTTTTTTATGTCACGCAGAGGCGCAGAGAACGCAGAGAGAGGTTAATTCTGTCCGCTTTGTCTTAGGAGGTAGTCTAAGACTCTATCTATACGTTCTAGAGCAGCGCCTGTTGTGCGTTGAAATTCTTGGGTTTGTCTTTGAAATTCTTGGGTTTGTCTTTGAAATTCCTGGGTTTGTCTTTGAAATTCTTGCAGTTGTGATTGTTGCGCTTCATAGTTTCGATCCATTTTCAGCATCAGTGCTTCTAGTCTGTCAGTCCGTGCTTTTGTGATTTCCACGTCTTCACCCATTTTGTTAAATAAGCGTTGAGCATGAAAGACAAACTCATCAACTCGGCTTGATAGTTGATCTAACTGGGTTTGGGTGCGTTCTTGTTTGACGGTTAATTCTTGGAGATGTTGTTCTGTGGTCATGATGTTTTCTGCGGTTGTTGTTGACGGTTGGCCAATGCTTCCCCTAGTAAAATCGCCGCCATTTGGCTTTTGGTTCTTTGTTCTTTTTTGGCAATTTCTTCTAATGCTTGCCAGGTTTCATCAGGAATTACTGCGTTAAGTTTTTTACTCATTGATTCATAAGAAATATATAGGTTCTGACATCATCTTATGATTTGTTGGTGATTTTGTCTCATCTTATCAGCAGCTATTACATCATGATGTAATGCGTTTTTTTTAGCAATATAAATTTACAATTGTGTACAGTGTATGAAGGTATGTTTTTTATCTCACTACAGAGGTGCAGAGAAGCCAGTGATTTGGGGAGATCCGTGGGCGGGTTTCCCAACTTAAAGCAACAAATACAGAGGGGGAGGAGAATAAAAATAAACAAATCAATTTATCAGACAATCCTGATCTTGTAATATACTGATTAGGCTTAAATTTTGATTTTAATTATTAAGTATGGAAGATTATCAGGCAGCTTTTTTAGAACGCCATACTGATACTGAAACACTAAAGCCTTTGCGAAAAATAGGAGCTATGCACTTTGGTGGAATTACCATTGAGTGTCTATTAAAATCAATTATTTGTAATACTGTCTCTGGCGTTAACACTGAACAATTAAGAACACATAGTTACATGGAAATTTTGAAACAACATAATAAACTTAAATACAGAATTGATAATTTTGCAGCAGCTAGAAAATGGCTTGATCAAGTTGAAAATCCAATGGGTCAACATTTTATAGATTTGCGTTATTCTGGTGTTGAGCCTGATGAATCAAGTTATAAACTCTGGTTATACGCATACAAAAGTATTCAGAGTTGGTTAATCAAGCAAGCTGCTCAACTGTAAAGAGGTGATAAAATGCAAGAAAATTGGAAGTTATTACTAAAGCAGGAAATCAGAAATCAATATGTACATAATAAGTCCCAGGAATGGGTTGATCTCAATATTTCTACATCAGGCTTATTAAATTTAACTATTGTTAGTAATTATTTTTTAGGGTTATCTATTCCTCAACGTAAAGAACAAATTTTTGATTTACTGAAATCACAATCCTTTGATGTATCTCCCGGTTTTCTATCTCTATATACACCTCAAGAAGCAGATTCACTTAATATTTCACCGCCAGAAATTTCTGATATAACTTTAATCCAAACCTGGCAAGATTTAGCAATCCAAGCAGCAAACCCACAAAATCAATTAAATTTTCCTCAACGTCAACCTAGTTTACCTAGAACAGTTACATTTTATTCCTTTAAAGGTGGAGTAGGACGCACTACAGCATTAACTCATGTAGCTTGGATTTTAGCATTGAGAGGACGTAAAGTTGTAGCTGTAGATTTAGATTTGGAAGCACCAGGATTAAGTACAGCATTTAACCTCAACCCACAACCAAAATATGGTATTGTTGACTATTTTTATGAGCGTTCCTATTTACCAGAAGGGGTAGACCCAAGTATTTTAATTACTCACATATTTGGTGAAGTTAGAATACCAAATGCTACAGGAAGATTATTTGTTGTTCCTGCTGGTTGTTTGAGTCTTGACTATATTGCTAAAGTTGATGATCTTCATGCTACCACCGTGATTGATGGTAATGAAAATTTATGGTCTGTTTTTAAACGAGAAATTTATGAACAGTTAAAACCTGATATTATATTAATTGATTCTCGCACTGGAATTAATCAATGGGGTGCTTTATCTTTAATACAAGCTGCTGATGAAGCAATTATTTTTCTTTTCCCTAATGAACAAAATAAACAAGGGATAGAACTACTATTAAATTCACTAAATACCTTAGAAAATCTAGTCATCAACTTTGTTTTTTCTCCTGTTCCTGATCTTACAAAACTTGATAAAGTAAATGAAATTTATAAATCGTTTGTAAATGAAATAAAAATAGCGATAGATGAAGAATCTGAAATAGAAGATAATGAGCAATTAGAAATATTAGAACCTTTAGTAATTCCCTATCTTCAACCTATTGCTTTAGCTGATAATTACCCTGTCAGTGCTTTATTAGATTACTATAATAAAATTGTTAATTTAATTGATGAAGAAACCGACGAAATTGAAAGAACAAATATTTTAACTACTTCAGAAACACGCTGGAAAATTATTGAAAGTTTACAATTTCCTGAAGTAAATGCTGCGGAACAAAGACAAGATTTAAGTTTACTATTTCAGCGTACCAATGATTTTGATAAATTCTTAGATAATGCAACTTGTTTAATTAGAGGCAGAAAAGGAACAGGTAAAACTGCATTATACTGGCTATTTCTTCAACATGAAAATTTTGCTAAAAAACTAGCTCGTGGTAGATTAGATAACACGATATTTATATCAGCACATGGGAGATTCCAAGTAAGTCGTCCATCTCGTGATGAATTTCAGATTATTCATCAACGCTTACAAGACAATAATGCCACTTGGGAGGCATTTTGGCGAGCTTATTTATTACTCAGATGTTATCAAGAAAATTTATTTACTTTTCCAAAAGGAAAGAAAGGTGAAAAATTTACTCCTATCAAATCAATTTTCACTAATTTAGATTCGGAATTATGGCAAGCTGAAAATATTACCGCTTTGTTAGAATTATCTACATCTGAACTACGTTTAATAGTAAAAGATGCTATTAACATGATTATTCATGAAGAAGTCAAAACTAAAGGTCAAAAAATTTGGTTTCTTTATGATGATTTAGATGAAGATTTTTCTGAAGCGGGAGAAGTAAGACAATCTGCATTATCGGGATTATTTCAATTAGTTCAATCTTGTGATGCTAACAGATTAACAGAAATTAGATTTAAAATTTTCTTGAGAGAGGATATATGGAATCGTTTGATTTTTGATAATAAAAGTCATTTTACTGGACGTGATCTAATTTTACAATGGACTAGGGTTGATTTTTTAAGATTAGCTTTGCGTCAAGCAATACAATCTCCTGATTTTAAGAATTTGGTAAATAGATTTTCTCCCATTGCTGAAGATGCGATTGATCAAACTACTGAAGATGCAATTGATAAAGCTTTAGAATTACTTTGGGGAAGTCGTCGCAGAAAAGGAGACAAAGCTAAATATGTATCTCGATGGGTTCATGAAAGATTAACGGATTCTAGTGGTACTACTTTTCCTCGCAGTTTAAGCATTTTATTAGCGGGTGCAAAGGAACAAGAATTAAGCTATCAAGGGAAGTCATCAATTCAACCTCCAACAGATCGTTTATTACGCAGTAAATCTTTAGAAATTGGATTGCAAAAAGCTTCAAAACAACGATGTGATGAAATTAAAGAAGAATATCGTTATCTCACTAGATTTTTTGATTCTCTCAAACAACAATCAGCTTTTTTATCTAAGGAAGAATTATCTGAATTATGGGAAAAGTCAGCAAAAAATATAGCAGGGTTTGAAGAGTTTGCATCTTTTTTAAATGAAATTGGTTTGATTGAATGGCGAGAAAGAGAAAAAAGATATAAGGTTGCTGATATTTATGTTTATGGATTTGAAATGATAAAAAAAGGTGCTGTATAGAAATATTTTGATTGAGTTTAATTAATTAACAGCTAAAAATTAATCTATTTGGACTGTAACAAATATCATAAATGCTATAATAATGATCTAACCTAAATTTTCAGGAGCATAACCCATGACTCAAAGTATTAACCAACAATCCAATTATCAAAAATTAACCGCAATTGTTAACAACTTGATTGACAATAATCCTCTTTATCTAGAAAATCTTAATAGACAGGAAATGATTGACAACATCAATCATAACTTCGATCCCGCATTTGTCCCTGATGTAAATAGCATTTCCGAAGAATCATTAACTAAACGAATTAAAAGTATTTTATCTTTACATTTAGTCTCAGGAATGCTAAATGATTTTACTCCAGAACAAATGCAAATTTTTGATGAATCTGTAAAGCGTGGTAGTTAAATGGGTTATTTATTAGATACTAATATTGTTTCTGCATCACTCAAGCAAAATTTACACGTCGCATTAAAAATTACAGAAATGCGTCGTCGAGGTGAATTGATTGCTATTAGTGGTATAACTTACTATGAAGTACAAAGAGGACTTTTAAGAAGCAATGCCACTAAAAAATTAGCCTTGTTTGCACAATTTTGTCAAGATTATCCTGTTTTATTTTTAGATGATTTGAGGATATTTCAGAAAGCCTCAGAAATTCATGCTGATTTAACAAATAAGGGTAAAATTATTCAGGATGCAGATATTTTGATAGCTGCTACTGCTATTGTTCATAATTTAATTTTAGTTTCTCATGATTCTGATTTAACTAGGGTTAATGATTTACAGTTAGAAAACTGGTTAATTTCTTAGTTAAGAAAGAAAATCTTACTTATTGTCTGCTAAGAGTGCAGTCAGATTTTCTAAAATCTCATTTTCTTCTTTTCTCACAGCTTCTAATCTCATCAACAACTTTGTTATTTCCTGCTTTGTATCTAAACTGATATTATCAGCAATTGCATTATTCAATATCAAACTATTATCTTCCGATTTCTTAAATTTGAACCCAGAAAATAATAATTTAGAGATATTCTTAAACCCAAAAGAAAACATTGCATAAATCAACTTGAGAGGAGTTTTCAAGGTAAATAACAAACCTTGATCCAATATCTTGCTAAATAGTTGAAATATTTTCCAGATTATATAAATACCTAAAAATATCATGAAAGCAGTAATAACAGGATGATTAACTGCTAAAGTTAATAATTTCATTATCCACGAAATTGTAGGATGATTATCAATCCAAGTTGTCATAGTATCCCATTGATGATTAAAAAAATTATTAATAGCATTTTCTATAGCACTAGAAACTGAATTAGTTAAATTTCCTGCTTGTTTAGCACTTTCAGTAAAACTATCAACAGCGTGGTTTTTTACCTGATTAACATTATCAATTACACTGGATGTAGTGGTAGTTAACGCATCTTTAGCTTGAGTTGCTGTTTCAGTTATTTTATTAATTACTTTTCCTGTAGAATTACTAACTGTATTTGTTGCACCTTGGAAGGTTTCAGTTAAAGATTGACTGGTTTTTTCTGCTGTTTCTGAAAAACTATTCAATGATTTATCGGTAACTTGTGTCAGTGTATTAACTGTTTTTTCTGTTGTGTCTGTGACGAAGTTTTTTGTATTTTCCCAACTGTGGGAAACTGTATCGGTGATCGAAGATAAGTTGCTAGTATTGATGATGTTTAGCATAATGCAGTTATCGGATTTGTTTTAATGATTACACATTACAGATATTTTCAGGTAAATAAACCACATTTTGATTTAGGTTTCGCGTCAACAATGTAGGGGTGAAGCATTCGGACCATTAATTATCGGTTTTTACCTAAGACTATCATCCGAATGCTTCGCCCTGACTGTGGTCTAAAGACATGAAAACTGCTGTAACATAAGTTTAATATGCAACGGATAAAGTTTGCAAATCCGTAAATATATTTAAAAAAAACTTAATAATTAATTATGTTTTGTATGATTTAGTAGTGTAGGTAGTATCTAAGTTAATTAGATCCAGATTCCCGACTTCTGTTATTTATTGTGTCCATAAATGATAAATTTATCTCAGAAGTCGGGGATCTTATCGCCTCACCTGAATTATGATGAAGCACCCTATTTTATTACCTACAATAAACTAGCCATGAGTGGTGTATACATCACACTATTATCAACTCTGTTCATAAATTCTTTAGCTAATTCTATCATGACTTCATGGGCATCACCATATTTTTGTTTATAGGTTAATTGATGATTAAAATCCAAACCTTCAGCTATTTTTGATCTTTCTGGTATTCTTGTGGCAAAAGTTGGGGGAAAGAAGGGATTCACAATAATAAAATTCAAGTTGTGGGTTTGGGAAACAGTGCTGTTATAACGGGAAATTAAAGTACCAATGGGACTAATTTTATGGTCGTAATCTTTTTTAAATTGAGTTATTTGTTCTAACAAAAGTTCTAAACCGTGAATTGACATTCTGCTAGGTACACAAGGAATTAAACAAAAATCACTAGCAAAAAATGCACTTTTAATTACATTATTAATACTAGGCGGACAATCTATTAAAATGTAATCGTATTTTTCTAATAAAGGATTGATAATGTTATGTAAAATTGCTACTGCATTGGCTGGTAAATATTCCTGAACTTCAAATAATCGCGGACTGCTAGGAATTAAATGTAAACAATTAAAAGAGTTTTTATTTCTGAGATTGGAAACGTTTTCTTTAACTATGAACTTCTCACTATTACCCTTTTCTAAAAAGTAATCTGCGTTTTTCAAAAGAAAAGGTAAAGTCAATCCTTTTTGATTGTATTGCCATTCCCAATCTTCTTCTGACATCAAGGCGCTAGTGAGGTTACTCTGGGGATCTAAGTCAATAGCGAGTACCCGTTTACCATACATGGTATCGCCGGCTAAATATTCTGCTAAGGCCATGACGATGGTAGTTTTGCCAACTCCACCTTTGAGGTTGCAAACACTGATTACTTTCGCTGTCATAGTTTTTGGTAGATGGATACATTAGGGGTATATAATTATATTGTTGCCTAAAATTGTAGAAAATTAACAAGTAAAAATTGCTCTATTTATAAATGACTCCTAACACCCAAATAGATACCCCAATAAATAAAAGTTGGCATGGTAAACTTCATTTAGTCTATGCTAAACGCCAAGATTCTACACAATTAATTTATAACCACAACCAAGCACCTTTAAAAATTCAACGTCCTTTTTATCCAGAGGGTGAAAAAATATGTCATAGTGTGATTTTACATACTGCTGGAGGTGTGGTGGGGGGCGATCGCCTATCTTCCAAAATTCACTTGCAAGAAGATACACAAGTATTAATAACTACTGCTACTGCTGCTAAAATATATCGTAGTAATGGATTACAAGCACAACAAACTGTAAATATTCAAGTTGATGCTGGTGCTTGTTTAGAATATTTACCCCAAGAAACAATTTTATTTAATGGTGCAGTTTATCGCCAGGATTTGCGAGTAAAATTAGCTACAGGAAGTAGTTTTTTAGGGTGGGAAATTACGAGATTTGGTAGAAGTGCGAGAGGAGAAAAATTTGTACAGGGAGAGATGCGATCGCACACAGAAATATGGCAAAATAATCAACCATTGTGGATTGATAGACAATATTTACCCGGTAGGGAAGAAATATTTCACAGTCCCCACGGTTTAGCAGGAAAACCCGTTATTGGTAGTTTTGTGTGCGTTGGGGTTCCCATATCACAGGAAATTATTAAACAAGCACGTTCTTTAATTATTCACAACTCTATCAATAACTCTGATGCTGGAGTAACTCGTTTAGAACATGGATTTTTGTGTCGATATCGTGGTAATTCTACATCGGAAGCAAGAAATTGGTTTACAAATATTTGGCAAAATTTACGAATATCGTTGTTAAATCGTGGTAATTGTATTCCTAGAGTTTGGCAGATTTGAAAAAGCATTCAGCCGTCAGCTATCAGCTATCAGCTATTAACTAAAGGATAAAAGATAAGAAGAAATATAGAGGAAAAAACAATGCAACTAACACCGCAAGAAAAGGATAAATTATTAATATTTACTGCTGCTTTGGTAGCAGAAAGAAGAAAAAATAGAGGTTTAAAATTAAATTATCCCGAAGCGGTAGCTTTTATTTCCGCCGCGATTTTAGAAGGTGCAAGAGATGGACAAACCGTAGCAGAATTAATGAGTTATGGAACAACTTTATTAACACGAGATGATGTGATGGAAGGTGTACCAGAAATGATTCATGAAGTACAGATAGAGGCAACTTTTCCTGATGGAACAAAATTAGTAACTGTACATAATCCTATTCGTTAGAAAAGATTAAAATAGGAGAAAGTACAAATCAAGGAAAAACAATATGAGATTAAAATCAGTTAATATTCAAGGTTATCGTCCTTTTAGGAATTTTGCAGCACCATTAGAACCACTAGAAATTATTGTTGGTGCAAATGGTGCAGGTAAGTCAAGTTTATTTGAATTTCTCAAATTTTTACGAGATAGTCTTTTTCAAGATATACCTCCAGAAATAGTTCCTGGTTCTATTGGACAACAGATTTTTCATATTCCGGGACCAGAAAAGTTTCAATGGGATATTGAAATTGATACAGGTCTTCCAATTGGTATTAGATATTTAGGAGAACTCATTGGTCCAGTTGGTAGAACTCAGGTTTCCTATGAACGAGTAGAATCATCTCAACCTTTTAGCGATAAATATAGTAATCCATACATATATATGGATATTCAAGGTAATAAAGGAGTGGTGCAAAATCCTGATACTAAAAAATTTACACAGCAAGAAATTGCCTTAAAACGACCTAATCAACTTGCTTTAAGTGCAATGACAAATCCATCATTAGAAACTTTATATAACTTACGTGACTATATTCGAGAATGGAGATTTTATAGTTCATTTAATATAGCAAATGATAAAATTCGGAAATCAGTACCCATTGAACAACAACCGATTTTACATGAAGATGCAGGTAATTTAAGTTCAGTTCTTTTCTCTTTAATGACTGAACATATAACAGCATTTGATGAACTACAACAACATTTACGTTCTGTCATTCCTGGTTTTAAAGGTTTAACAGTAAAAGCACGAGGGGGACCAGGAGAAGTTATAGCATTTTGGCAAGAATCAGGAGTTGATCAAGAATTAAGTTTAGCTGATTTATCAGATGGAATTTTGCGGTTAATTTGTTGGATTTGTTTATGTGTACAACCAAATCCACCATCTTTAATTTGTATTGATGAACCAGATCAAGGTGTACATCCCCGTACACTTCCGGTTCTAGCTGGTTTATTTGAAAAAGCATCTGAACGCACACAAATTTTATTAGCAACTCACTCATCTTATTTTCTCACACAGTTTGATATTTCTCAAATTGCTGTACTTAGAAAAGAAAATGGAGAAGCAAAATTTATTAAGCCTGGAAATTCGCCAATTTTAATTGATATGCTTGATGATTTCGGTTCAGATGAAATAGAACAATTACACCGTAGCGATGAACTAGAGAGACTTCCATGAGAATTTTAGTTTATGTTGAGGGGACATCTGATAAATCAGCAATGGAAGCATTACTAGCACCATTAATTGAAGAGAAACTAAACCAGGGTATAAGTATTGAATTTTTTGCTGTTAAAGGTAATGATAATAGTAGAGGTGGAGATGCTAAAAAAGATTTATTAACTCAAACTCCAATTAGAGCAGTGAATATTCTGAAAAATCAGCAAGATTCAACTGTAGTTATTATACCTGATTTATATCCTAAAAATAAAGGGTTTCCTCATGAAACCTGTGCAGAATTAGTACAAGGAATTTTCAATAATTTTGAACAAGCATTACACCGCAAAGGAATTAATGATCGCCGATTAGAAGAACGCTTGAAAGTGTTCTGCTTTCAGCATGATTTAGAAGCATTAATTTTAGCTGCTGAAAGTGAATTATCAAGTATCCTTGGCATTAATAATATAACACAAACATGGACAATCCCAGTTGAAGACCAAAATCATGACATTCCACCTAAAAGAATAGTAGAGGAGATATTCAAAAACTATGGTAAACGTTATAAAGAATCTATAGATGCACCAAGAATTTTAGGAATTGCTAGATATCAAGATATAGCAGAACTATGTCCACAAGCTTTTAAACCCTTTGTACAATTTTTAGAAAATTTGTAAATTAGGAGACATCCAGTTATGATCCCCGGAGAAATCATTACCCCCCCAGGAGAAATCGAACTCAACGTAAATCGTCCCACCACTAAATTAATAGTAGCAAACACCGGAGACAGACCCATACAAATTGGTTCACACTTTCACTTTTATGAAGTCAATAACGCCCTACAATTTGACAGAGAAAAAGCACGAGGAATGAGATTAGACATCCCCGCAGGAACAGCAGTCAGATTTGAACCAGGAGACGAAAAAGAAATCACCCTTATTCCCCTAGTTGGTACACGCCAAATCTACGGATTCAACAACAAAATCAACGGAAAACTCTAAACCTCTCTCTTAAACCTCTCTCTGCGCCTCTGCGCGACGGACACTTTGCTCAAGTCGGGAAACCCGCCCACACAAGTGTCCTCCTCTGCGTGATACAAAAAAGGATAAAAAAATGCCCTACAAAATGAACCGCCGCGCCTACGCTGACACCTACGGACCAACAGTAGGCGACAAAATTAGATTAGCAGACACCGAACTATTTATAGAAGTAGAAAGAGACTTTACAACCTACGGTGATGAAGTGAAATTTGGAGGTGGTAAAGTAATTAGAGATGGCATGGGACAATCTCCTATTTCTAACGCCGATGGTGCTGTAGACTTAGTAATTACTAATGCTTTGATTCTCGATTGGTGGGGTATTGTAAAAGCAGATATCGGCATTAAAGATGGTAAAATTTATAAAATTGGTAAAGCCGGAAATCCCTATATTCAAGATAATATAGATATTATTATTGGACCGGGAACAGAAGCTTTAGCCGGTGAAGGAATGATACTCACCGCAGGGGGAATAGATACCCACATCCATTTTATCTGTCCTCAACAAATAGAAGTAGCGATCGCCTCCGGTATCACAACCATGATCGGTGGAGGAACAGGACCAGCTACGGGAACAAATGCCACAACTTGCACACCAGGACCATGGAATATTTACCGAATGCTGCAAGCTGCTGACGCTTTCCCTGTTAACTTGGGATTTTTAGGCAAAGGTAACACCAGTCAGCCCCAAGCTCTGAGAGAACAAGTAGAAGCCGGGGTAATAGGTTTAAAACTCCATGAAGATTGGGGAACAAACCCTGCAACTATTGATACTTGTTTAACCATTGCCGATGAATATGATGTACAAGTAGCAATTCACACTGATACATTAAACGAAGCCGGTTTTGTGGAAGATACCATCGCTGCTTTTAAACATCGTGCTATTCACACCTACCACACCGAAGGCGCTGGGGGAGGACACGCACCGGATATTATTAAAGTTTGTGGACAAACCAACGTTTTACCATCTTCCACTAACCCCACCCGTCCCTATACGTTTAATACCTTAGATGAACACCTAGATATGTTAATGGTATGTCATCACTTAGATCCTAGTATTCCTGAAGATGTTGCCTTTGCTGAATCCCGTATTCGTAGAGAAACTATCGCTGCTGAAGATATTTTACACGATTTAGGCGCGTTTAGTATGATAGCTTCTGACTCTCAAGCAATGGGAAGAGTAGGAGAGGTAATAATTAGAACTTGGCAAACTGCCCATAAAATGAAAGTTCAACGGGGAACACTCTCCCCTCGCCTTGTAGGAGAGGGGTTGGGGGAGAGGTCAGACAATTTCCGCGCTAAAAGATATGTTGCGAAATACACAATAAACCCAGCCATTACACATGGTATTGCTGACTATGTTGGTTCTGTGGAAGAGGGAAAAATTGCTGATTTGTGTTTATGGCAACCTGCGTTTTTTGGTGTTAAACCAGAAATAGTTATTAAAGGAGGAATGATTGCTTGGTCACAAATGGGTGATGCTAATGCTAGTATTCCCACTCCTCAACCTGTTCATACTCGTCCTATGTTTGGCAGTTTTGCCGGTGCGCGTCATGCAACATCATTAACTTTTATTTCTCAAGTCGGTTTAGAAAGAGAAATTCCCCAAATGTTGGGTTTGAAAAAATCAATTGTTGCGGTTTCGGGAACTCGCCAAATTACTAAGCTAGATATGAAATTAAATGATGCTTTACCGCAAATTGAAGTAGATCCAGAAACTTATGAAGTTCGTGCAGATGGGGAATTATTAACCTGTGAACCTGCAACGGTTTTACCAATGGCGCAAAGATACTTTTTGTTTTGACTCCTGTACGGGCGAAGTAGGGGCGAAGCATTCGGAAAATAGCCTGTTCAGAAAATTGATAATTTGTCGCCCGAATGCTTCGCCCTTACAGGAAAATAGGCTTGGAGAAAAATTGATAATTAGTCGCCCGAATGCTTCGCCCTTACAGGAAAATAGGCTTGGAGAAAAATTGATAATTAGTCGCCCGAATGCTTCGCCCCTACCACTCCTGACTCCTGACTTTTGACTCCTGACTTTTGATTTTCTATGCTTCTAAAATCTGAATTTCATCAAGTTGATTAATTACCACATCTGCACCTTTAACATTATCTGTATTATTAACCCAAGTAATACCAATACAACCGGCAGCTTTAGCATGACGCGCCATTTGCATATCACCCACTGAATCGCCTACCATCAAAGTAGCTCCCGGTGGTATGCCTAAAGTTTGGCAAGCCTGTAAAAATAATATTGGATCCGGTTTACTCGGACCTTCATCAACTCCCATTTCTAATTGCAGGTAATCTCTGAGATGATGAGTGATGACAAATTTTTGCACTTCCCCAGTGGTTGCGGCTGAAAGAATACCCAGTTTTAATCCTGCTGCTGATAGTGATCTTAAAACATCCAAGACACCTGGGAAAAGAGGTGCTGGAGTTTGACTCACATATTGATCAGCTTCTGCTAAGGCTTGACGAGCAATTTTTAAAGACTCAAACCAACCTCTTCCAGTTTCGGCTATGTAAGCAGCAGCAGCTACTTCGGTTTCTTTGCGACTAGCTACAGACATTAAACCAGCAGGATCTAAAATATTGCCATTAATACCAAAAGCCATTAATAATGGTTCGCCAATACCGGGAATTTGCGCGTCTATGATCCGTGCTGCTTTTTGTCCGAGCGATCGCAAATAGGTTTCTGAGTCTTCCAATGTACCATTTTTGTCAAATAAAATCGCTTGAATATGAGAAAAGGTGATGTCTCTACATTTGATAGTTATCATATTAGAAGGAGATCAAGGAGTCAGAAGTCAGAAGTCAGGAGTCAGGAGTCAGGAGGTAGGAAGCAGGGGAGATGGGGAGATGGGGGAAATTATTTGTATTTTCCCAATCACCAGTCACCAATCACCAATCACCATAAATAAAAAAAGAGGGATATTCCCTCTTTATTAAATACTTTGTTGCAAATAATCACAACTACAGATATATTACTCTTCAATAGCTGCTGGAATTTCCTCTTCAACTTCAGTTGCTGGTGGAATTTCTGCTTCAGCTACAGCTTCTACTCCTTCAACTGGTGCAGCTTCTGCTGCTTCCGCTGGTGCAACAGCTATACCCTGCTGTTTAGCTAACATTTGTTCCCTATACTTAGCTGCCATTTCTTCAGCCTTATCATAGACCAAATCGCGGTTTTTGATCATATCACCGGGTTCTGGTTCTAACTGCTTGGTAGACAGCGAAATGCGTCCTCTTTCTGCATCCAAATCAATGATCATGACTTTCAATTCATCATTGACATTAAACACGCTGTGAGGTGTGTCAATATGCTCGTGGGAAATCTCAGAAATGTGGAGTAGTCCGCTAACACCGCCGATGTCAATAAATGCACCGTAGGGTTTGATACCGCGAACAGTACCAATTACTACTTCGCCAACCTCTAAGCGGTTCATCTTGCGCTCAACCAGCGCCCGACGATGGGAGAGAACCAAACGGTTGCGTTCTTCATCTACTTCTAGGAATTTTAAGGGTAATTCTTCCCCTACCAATTCTTCTTTTGGTTTGCGGGTACTAATATGAGAACCGGGGATAAAACCACGTAGTCCCTCAATGCGTACCAATGCGCCCCCACGATTAGTAGCAAACACACCAGAACGGACAGTAGCATCTTCTGCCTGTAATTGCCGTACTCTTTCCCATGCTCTCATGTATTCAATACGACGAATGGACAGGGTTAACTGACCATCTTCGTTTTCATCAGTGAGGATGAAAAATTCCCGTGTTTCGTTTGATTGTAAGACTTCTTCCGGGGCATCAACCCGGTTAATAGACATTTCCTGTATAGGTATGTATGCTGCTGTTTTAGCACCAATGTCAATCAGAGCGCCGCGCGGCTCTATACTAAACACTGTACCTGGTACTATATCACCAGGGCTGAAGTGATAATCGTACTTATCAAGTAGAGCAGCGAAATCTTCGTGAGTAAATCCAATTTCTGTAGCGGTTAAATTCTGATTGACCATGCTGTTTTGTTCCTGGTTCTAGTCTCCGTAAGTTTTTGTCACAATTAATGATGTATATGCGAGGGCTTTTAAATAAGTCTACACTTACATCCTTGTTAATCCTAGCGCAGAAGAGCTAGGTTCACACATATTATCTTCCAGATATGATATTATATCACATCCCAAAATTTTTTTCACTTTTTGCAAGTTAGGGGTCAGTAGTCAGCAGTCAGCACTATATCAAAATATTATCCGTTGCCACATAAATATGCAGCAACGGATTTGAATCTTACTTAAAAAAGTGTTAAGTCTGAGATAGCTGAAAGCTAACCGCTGACAGTGTTTAACTTCTTAGTCTTTCTCTTTTCTCTCAAAGCGGGGAGGTTCGCGAAATGCGATCGCAAAAAAGAGAACACCTATTGCTAGGGTCAAAATCAAAATGTATGCAACGCTTTCCATATTAGGATTTCCTGCCTATCCAGCCAGTAATTTTAGTTTACCAAGCAGAGTAAAAAGCATGAAGTCATAAAACTTCATACTTTTTACTTCATGCTTGTTTAAGCTTCCTTACGAACACGAGTGGTCTTGTCACCCAATTTCTGGAACAGACCCCACTCTACTTGTTCTTCTAGATCCGCTTCTACACCTGCGAATACATCGCGGTAGATGGTTCTAGAACCATGCCAGAGGTGACCAAAGAAGAACAAGAGCGCAAAGACAGCGTGACCAAAGGTAAACCAACCTCTGGGAGATGTACGGAATACACCATCAGAGTTTAAGGTTTCGCGGTCAAATTCAAAGATTTCGCCGCCTTGAGCCTTACGAGCATATTTCTTCACATCGGCGGGATCTGTGAATGTTTTACCATTTAAATCACCACCGTAGAAGCTAACAGTAACGCCTGTTTGCTCGAAGCTGTATTTAGATTCTGCCCGACGGAAAGGAATGTCAGCGCGGACAACTCCATCTTTATCGGTCAAAATTACAGGGAAGGTTTCAAAGAAGTTAGGTAGACGACGTACTGTGAGTTCGCGTCCTTCTGCATCTGTGAAGACTGCGTGACCTTGCCAAGATTGGGCAATACCATCGCCTTTAACCATTGGACCGGTACGGAATAAACCACCTTTAGCGGGGCTATTTCCTACATAGTCGTAGAAGGCCAATTTTTCGGGGATTTGTGACCAAGCTTCGGACAAGCTTGCACCGTTAGCAACACTATTTTGCACACGGCGCTGAATTTCTTGACGGAAGTAACCTTGGTCCCACTGATAGCGGGTAGGTCCAAACAGTTCGATGGGGGTGGTAGCGTTACCGTACCACATAGTACCAGCAACTATGAAAGCAGCGAAGAATACCGCAGCGATACTGCTGGAAAGTACGGTTTCAATGTTACCCATCCGTAGGGCTTTGTAGAGCCTTTCGGGAGGACGAACTGTGAGGTGGAATAAACCAGCAATAATACCAACTACACCAGCTGCAATGTGGTGAGCTACGACACCACCGGGGTTAAAGGGGTTAAACCCGGCTGGTCCCCATTCTGGTGCTACTGGTTGGATGCTACCAGTTATACCGTAAGCATCGGAAACCCACATCCCAGGTCCAAATAGACCGGTTAAGTGAAAAGCACCGAAACCAAAGCAAAGTAAACCAGATAAGAACAGGTGGATGCCAAACATTTTTGGCAAGTCTAAGGCGGGTTCGCCTGTGCGGGGATCTCTAAATAGTTCTAAATCCCAGAAAACCCAGTGCCAAACGGCTGCTAGGAATAATAAACCAGAAAGAACGATGTGAGCAGCAGCCACGCCTTCAAATGACCAGAAGCCAGGATCTACTGCTGTGCCACCGGTGACGCTCCAGCCGCCCCAGGATTCGGTTACGCCTAAACGTGACATAAAGGGAAGTACGAACATCCCTTGTCTCCACATGGGGTTGAGAACTGGATCACTGGGGTCGTAAACAGCCAGTTCGTAAAGTGCCATTGAACCAGCCCAGCCAGCAACTAGGGCTGTGTGCATCAAGTGTACAGAAATCAGTCGGCCTGGATCGTTCAGAACCACTGTATGTACTCGGTACCAGGGTAGTCCCATCGACTACGCTCCTCCTCGAAGAGTTAGTTTGTTTACAAAGCAATTTTCTTACTGAGGTTCTGAGGGAGGTAAACTACCACCCAGAAGTCTCTCTGAGTTTTTGTTATTGCCAGTCTTGAGTTTAACCACAGATTACTCTGTAGTTTATTATCGCTTATTCGCTGTCACAAGTTAATTCCCTGAGTTCGTGACTTTCAGGAAGTAGCTGTTTTGGCGATCAGCAAAAATGAGAATATTTTAAAAAGTGTAACTATTGATGGAACTCTTTGCAAGCTCCTAAATAGATGTGATTAGCTAGTTTTTGCATCAGATATCCCTACTCATGCCCACAATGCTACTATTTATCATCTGAGGCACTGGTTAAGCTTAAATTATTCTAAATATACAATAAAGCTGTTCGTTTGGTATAAAATTAGGACTATGATTCCCATGGCGATCGCTTGTTGAAAAATAACATAACTTATATTGACGAGATTTACACATTCCTGTCCTTGATTTTAATGCTGAAATTTATAGGCTATAATTCAACTACTATTCAACAAATAAAGGAGGATAAAATGGATGCAATTACTACTCAGCAAGCAAGTCAAGACTTAGATAATTTAGTAGATCGGGTTATTGCAGATGTAGAACCAACAACTATTTGTAATAACAAAGGTAACAAGGCCATTTTAATTTCTCTAGAGGAATTTTCATCATGGCAAGAGACATTATATTTACTGTCAAATCCTGTTAACGCCAAGCATCTTCTTTCTTCAATTCAATCAGCAAAAGCAGGTGATATTATTGAGAGAGACTTAATAGAAGAATGAAACTCACATTTACAGAAGCTGCATGGAATGATTATTTGTGGTTTCAAGATACTGATAAAAAACTCTTAAAAGGAATTAACACTCTGATTAAAGAAATTCTGCGAACTCCGTTTGAGGGTATGGGTAAACCAGAGCCATTGAAAGCTAATCTATCAGGTTATTGGTCTAGGCGCATCAACACCGAACACCGTCTGGTTTATTAAGTGTTAGAAGAAAACTAGAAGAAAACATAATTATTGTAGCTTGTCATTTTCATTATCAGGATTAGATATTAAGTACGGGAGAAACAGCAATGACAGTGGCAATTGCTAAAAAGATGACCTTTGAGGAATTTCTCAACTATGACGATGGTACGGATACTTTATATGAATTGGAAAATGGAAAATTAATTCCCATGCCTTCGGAAAGTGATATAAATCAACGAATAGCTATATTTCTATTGATCTATTTTTCTCAATTAGGTATCCCGTCTTCTCGTTTACGGATGAAAGCTGAGATAGCTGTAAATAGTAGAAGTGTAGGTGTGCGTATACCTGATGTGGTAGTTTATTCTGAAGAGTTAGCGGTGGCAATGGCAGGAACTACTCGTTCACTGGTATATATGGATATGCCACCACCATTATTAGTTGTTGAAGTGGTCAGTCCTAATCAGGCTAATCGTGATTATCGCTACAAGAGATCCGAATATGCGGCGCGGGGTATTCCTGAATACTGGATTGTTGATCCCATTACTCAAAAGGTGACAGTGTTGGAATGGGTAGAAGGTTTTTATGACGGGCAGGTGTATGAAAATGAGAGCTTGATAGTTTCTCCCATATTTCCAGAACTCAAGTTGACTGCTGCTCAAGTTTTACAAGGATGAAAATCTTTGATATGAAAAACAGCTTATATAAATATAACATATATATTAAAATGATTAACTGCTGATTTTAGAAAAATTAATGTTGATAACTGGGTTTTTCAGGTCTATAAGACGGTGGGGTAAGGTAACAAAATTCCTGTCGTTGTTCTCCTTGTGTTTCTTGCTGGCTGTAAGCTGTACTCCAAGTCCCCAACCAACTACACCACCTAGTCCTGGTGCGGTGAATACTCCTGCTGGTGATGGTAGGATTACTATCGGGACAACAGCAAAACCGAGAACCCTTGATCCTGCTGATGCTTATGAGTTAGCATCCTTGGGTTTAGTCTTTAATATGAGCGATCGCCTATATACTTATGAACCAGGTAGCACAGAAATTAAACCCCAACTAGCCACAGCTTTACCTAAAGTTAGTGAAGATGGTTTAACATACACCATTCCCCTACGGGAAGGAGTAGTTTTTCACGATGACACACCTTTTAACGCTAAAGCAATGGCATTTAGTATCCAGCGTTTTATCGAAAATAAAGGTAAACCATCTTTTCTACTTTCCGATACAATTGAATCCGTGAAAGCTACAGGGGACTATGAACTTACAATTAAATTGAAAAAACCCTTTGCGGCTTTTCCCGCATTATTAGCATTTTCTGGAGTGTGTCCAGTTTCACCTAAAGCTTATGAACTTGGTGCGGGGAAATTTCAACCTAATACCTTTGTAGGAACTGGTCCTTATAAATTAGCCCAGTATGGTACAGATTCTTTAAGATTGGATGTTTTTGAGAAATATTGGGGAGAAAAACCAGCAAATAAAGGTGTTAATGTGCAAATTCAAACCAGTCCAGTGAATTTATTTAATGCTTTTAAAACTGGTGCAGTTGATGTTGCTTATTTATCTTTACAACCAGATCAAATTCGTAGTTTAGAAGATGGTGCAAAAAACGGAGATTGGCAAGCTATAACTGCTCAAGGTAGTGTAGTTAGTTATATGGTGTTGAACAGAAATCAACAACCATTAGATAAACCAGAAGTAAGAAGTGCGATCGCCTCACTCGTTGATCGTCCATTATTAAATGAACGGGTATTATATGGTCAAGCAGATCCACTTTATAGCATGATTCCCACAACCTTCAATGTTTCCCAACCATTATTTAAAGAGAAATATGGTGATGGTAAATTTGAAGAAGCGAAAAAATTGTTAACTACCGCAGGTTTTTCCAAAGAAAAACCCGCCCAAATTCAAGTTTGGTATCCTGCAAGTTCACCCACCCGGAGTTTAGCAGCACAGACATTAAAATCCTTAGCTGATACTAAAATGGACGGGATATTACAACTAGAAGTTAAAACCGTAGAAGGGGCAACATTTTTCAAAGAAATTTCCAAAGGTTCATATCCTATCGCTTTGCTAGACTGGTATCCAGACTTTTTAGATCCAGATAATTATGTACAACCATTTTTATCCTGTGAAAAAGGTTCAGAAGCTAAAGGTTGTGAAGATGGTGGAAGTCAAACTCAGGGTTCTTTTTACTATAGTGAAACAATGAATAAACTCATTGATCAACAACGTCAAGAACAAAACCCAGAAACGAGAAAGAAAATCTTTACTGACATTCAAAATCTAGTTTTAACTGATGTTCCTTACGTTCCCCTATGGCAAAACAAAGATTATGTATTTGCCCAAAAAGGCGTAACAGATGTCAAACTTGATCCTACTCAAAACTTGATTTACAGAACAATTAAGAAGTAGTTCTTAGTCATTAGTCATTAGTTATATTTATCCTGACTCCTGACTTCTGTATGGGCGAAGCATTCGGAAAATAGCCTTGGACAAAAATTTACAATTAGTCGCCCGAATGCTTCGCCCCTACGACTCCTGACTCCTTGAACTCCTTGAACTCCTGAATTCCTGACTCCTAATAAATATGTCCCGTTCTAAAGCCTTACAATATTACATAGTTTCTCGGTTGCTATTTGCACCACTGCAACTATTAACTATTATCACCATTGTTTTTTTATTATTAAGAGCTACTCCTGGAGATCCAGCAGATGCAATTCTTGGTGGACGTGCGCCAGAAAGTGCTAAGGAAGAACTCAGAAAACAACTAGGTTTAAATTTACCCATCTGGTTACAATATCTCAATTATTTGGGAAATATACTACGTTTTGATTTAGGAACTTCCTTAACTAGTCGCGGTCAAAATGTGTGGGAAATTATCAGCCAACATTTTCCAGCTACAGTAGAATTAGCCGTTTGTAGTATGCTGGTAGCTTTAATTGTGGGAATTTTTGTAGGTACACTTTCCGCCTCTCGTCCCGGTACTTCTTTTGATGTTGGTGGGCGTTTATTTGGCATTATTACCTATGCACTCCCCATGTTTTGGGCGGGAATGTTATTACAATTAATATTCTCAGTTCAATTACGTTGGTTTCCTAATTCTAATCGTTTTCCTCCTAATATTTCCCCACCTCCAACTCTTACTGGTTTATATACAATTGATAGTTTATTAAGTGGAAATGTGAGTAATTTTTTCACAGCTTTACATCATTTAGCTTTACCCAGTATCACTTTAGGAATTTTACTCAGTGGTATTTTTGAACGTATTGTGAGAGTGAATTTAAAACAAACATTAAAAGCTGATTATGTAGAAGCAGCTAGGGCGCGAGGAATCCCGGAAAATAAGATTTTAATATCCCATGCTTTAAAGAATGCCTTAATACCTGTAATTACAGTCTTAGGATTAACATTTGCTTCCCTATTGGGAGGGGCAATTTTAACAGAAGTAACATTTTCTTGGCCAGGGTTAGCAAATAGATTATATCAAGCTATTTCTGAACGGGATTATTTTACAGTGCAGGGTATTTTAGTATTTTTTGGGGCAATTGTTGTGACTGCGAGTATTTTGATTGATATTCTTAATGCTTATGTAGATCCGCGAATTAGATATTAACCCAATTTGCTAGTTATATCATTTGGTTTGTAATTCTGTTTTTGATGATTTTCAGTGTTGTGGGGTGGGCATCTTGCCCGCCCTTTTATACTTCATCCAGATGAAATTTGTTGTTGATCTTTACCTACCTTTGCAAACTGCGAGGATCAAGGGCATCCCTTAACCCATCACCTAATAAATTGAATGATAAAACAGTCAGAATAATCAAAATAGCAGGTGATAAAACTAGCCAAGGTTGTAAGACTAAAATTGAAGCATTACTAGCTAAAGAAAGCATATTTCCCCAAGAAGGATCAGGTTGTTGAATACCTAAACCAATCAGACTTAACACTGCTTCTGCACCAATAAAACTCGGAATGGTCAGAGTAGCAGAAATAATTACATAAGTGGCAGTTTGGGGTAAAATATGACGGAGAATAATATAAATTGGCTTACCTCCCATTGCCAGTGATGCTTGGACAAATTCTCTTTCTTTAATTGATAAAACTTGACCACGAATTACTCTAGCTAAACCTGCCCAACTGATCACAGAAGTAATTACAACTATTAATAAAAAGCGTTGTGTACTGGTTAATTGAGGGCTGAGAACTCCTGATAATGCTGCTAACAAATAAATGCTGGGAAAAGTCATTAACACTTCTGCTAAACGCATAATCACACTATCAATTACACCTCCAAAATAACCAGAAATACCACCGATTATTAAACCCAAAGGATAGGTAATGATGATGCCAAAAATCCCAATAAATAAACTAATCCTACCACCATAAAGCAGACGACTAAATTGATCCCGTCCTTGTTCATCAGTACCTAAAATATTAAATTTGGCTTCACCTGTAGAACCAAATAAATGCAAATTTAGGGGAATACCAGGAATAATAGTGACTTCATCCCATTTGGGAGGTAGGGGTAAACTGAGTTGAAATAATCTATATTCTGGACCGGAAACAAATAAAGCCAAAGGTGAAGGCTGTTTAAAATCTACAATTAACTTACGTTCCCCTGTTTCTAGATTTGTATCTCCTTGAATTGTTGGATAAATATGGGGTCCGATAAATTTACCCTCTGGAGAAACCCAATAAATGCGGGTAGGTGGCAATAGCGAACCATTTGGCTGTGAATCATAAGGATTATAAGGTGCGATAAAGTCAGCCCCAATGACTGCTAAATAGAACACTAATAGTATAATTGCCCCAAATCTTGCTAAGGAATTTTTTTTGAGTTTTTGCAACCAATTCATAATTTTTTTGACAAAACTTATTTACAAAACAATGAATGATAATTAATAGAGTTAGTAATTCATTCAGCTAAATCTCTAATGTATGTAAGTTTCTATTTATAGATCAGGTAAAAGTTAAGAGTGGCTAATTTCACAACTACCAATTACCCATTACCAGCCTGAAATAGAAGCTACATAAATTTAGTGATTTAACCATTTAACTGTTCAGCTAAATACCTTATTTCCTCATTCTGTTTTTCATGTTCGACCACAAACACATTAGCATAAAGATTAGCTAAAACTTGTTTTCCTTGTTGTGTCAGTCCTAGATAACGCAATCCTTCTTTGATATAAGGATAGACACCATTCCAGTAAAATTTGGCGTAGTTTTTGCGTAAGTCTCCAGGATTTTTATAACCTAAAGCTTTATTCACTCCGGTTTCTTCAAATTCATAAAATAAACTTGTAATTTTTTTCAGGTAACGGGGATCACTTAATTGCCCAATCAAATCAGCAGCACGTACTATGCCGGCAAAATGAGTGGTATCTTGATGATCATCGGCTCTAGGAACTGGAAACCTGGTTAGTTCAATATTGTTCTTGATCACTTCCGAATCTATCAAAGGATGTCCACCAAATCTTTCATCAATAAATAGTTTAGCCCGATCTACATGATAGGGTGTGAGACTAGCATCAGAAGCACCAGGAGGAAGAGCAACCATGTTGCCATTTTGTCCTGTAGCATATAAACTTTCTGCTTCTTGATCTTCGCGGCAAACTCCTTTGACATAACCAATATCGTGACACAATAAGGAGATAATCACGTGTAACCAATCTTCGCTGGAAACTCCTCCTTCTCGGATGTGTCTACCACGCAAAATTTCTTGTCCGACGAGGGTAACGAGAACAGAGTGTTCCACATTGTGATATAAAGCATCACTGTTGGCGATGTTTTCCAAAGCCATGTTACCAGCCCAAGCTATGATGTCTTGATAATCAGTTTTTAAACCGCCGTAGGTACGTCGATAACCTTCTCGCAGTTGATTTACAAAAGCATCAATGATAATTTCAGTGGTATTGAACATAGAGGATTAGAGGATTCTCAGGGTATATATTTTTTATAATCATGTTTATCTGTTGCAATTTCGTTCAATGTAAATCCTTTATCTTACCAGTTAAAGGGGCGATCGCTTTCTAACTCTAAAAAAGATAAAACTTTTCACGTTTATGAAGCGCATCGAATAAATGACCAAGTTACTATACTCAGAGACTTTGGTGCTTCTGACTGCCATTGGATTAAGTTTACATTATCTATCTCAATTTTTCCTAGCAACCCAAGAATTTCATTTATAAGTTATCATCCTTTGCTATTAACTGTCTTGTGTCTCTTCCCTCCTATTTGTTCTAGAAAAATCCGTTACTGATTTTCGCGGAATTTATGATATAATAGCCCATAGACTAGATTTCCATACTTGTAATCTGCGGGTGTAATTCAGTGGTAGAATGTCTGCCTCCCATGCAGAATGTCGTGGGTTCGAGTCCCATCACCCGCTTTCCAGATTTATTGTCCTATTTTCCCAAATATAATAAATGTAGGAGTAAACGCTACAGTTTTTTATAGCAGTGAAGAGGGTTTTACTCTTGACTCCTGCTATATTAGGTTATTGCTCAGACTGCCAAATCCTGATTGTATGATCAGCACTACCACTAATTATCTTATTTCCGTCAACATTAAAAGCTACAGAATGAACAGTTGATAAATGTCCTGAAAGAGTATTTATCAGTTCTTGGCTATACAGATGCCACAGCTTAATTGTATTGTCACTACTGACATCTCCGAAAATTACATAAGCATAACCTGAAACCCATTCGTAGGGACAATTCATGAATTGTCCCTACATCTTTTTCGGAGAGGTCTATTCAATTCCTTGATGTATCCGGATAAAATAGGTTGTTTTAGTATTAATTATATTAATAACAGAAAAACCACTCCAGAAGTACAGGCAAGGGGTAAAGTTTAATTTTAATTAATCTTCTCCTGGAGTGGGTTTGGGGTTAAGTTGACCTCTAAATAGGGTTTGCTGAAAAAGTCTCTTCGTGAGGGCTTGGAGACAGGAGCAAGAATGAATTATGATGGTGTTCCATGCTTTTTTGCTGTCTACTTATCCTTGTTAGTTCGATTTGAGAGCCTTTCTTGCAGAACTAGCAATTTACGTTAAATAGAATAATAAAGCGGGAAAGATTTTGCATCTTTGGGCTTGACATAAACTCGCTCTTGTGGTTCTAATTTTAACTCATCAAAACGTTCCCGTGTTAAATGAGCAGTAAAATTTTGCCCATCATCCAAGGTTAATTCTACTTGAATTTCCCAACCCAAATGAATGACACGATTAACTATAGCAGATGCAGTTGTACCATTCGCATCTCTTTCGACAATTACATCTTGGGGACGTAAAAATATTTCTGGGTTAGCTGAGTCGAAACCACTGCTTTGAAAAATCTTGGCAGAACTCGGTAAAACATTCACAGGACCAATGAAACTCATTACAAAAGCCGAAGCAGGATGATCATAAATTTCTGCGGGTGTTCCTACTTGTTCTACTTTTCCTTTGTTCATAACTACGATTTCATCAGAAACTTCCATAGCTTCTTCTTGATCGTGAGTTACAAACACGGTGGTAACGTGAACTTCGTCATGGAGACGGCGTAACCAAGCACGTAAGTCTTTACGCACTTTAGCATCTAACGCCCCAAATGGTTCATCTAGTAATAATACTTTAGGTTCTACGGCTAAGGCTCTGGCTAAGGCTACTCTTTGTCTTTGTCCTCCTGAAAGTTGAGAAGGATAGCGATCGCCTAATCCACTTAGCTGCACTAATTCTAACAGTTGTTCTACTTTACCGTGTATTTTCTTTTTCGGTGCTTTGCGAATTTCTAAGCCAAAGGCGATATTTTGCCTCACGGTTAAGTGCTTAAATAAGGCATAATGCTGAAATACAAAACCAATATTTCGCTCTTGTACACTTTGATAGGTAGCATCTTTCCCAGTGAGAATGATTTTACCACTATCCGGCATTTCTAACCCCGATATTAACCGCAGTAGTGTAGATTTACCAGATCCAGAAGGTCCGAGTAATGCTACCAATGAACCACTCTTAATTTCTAAACTCACCTGAACTACAGCCTGGAAGCTGCCAAATTGCTTAGACACATTTTCAACTACTATGCCCACTGGTTTTATACCTCTGTGACTAATCTACGGTTTAGGAGTAGAATTACTGTAGTTTTATTTATATCATAAATGGGGAATAGGGAATAGGGAATCGTTTCCGGCATCTTACCAACTACAACCGCCACAATCTAAAGCACCGCAATCAGGAGTAATATTGATTAATTCAGGATAATTACAAGCGGTATCAGTACAATAGACATCTCCAAAATAGAATGTATTAATTTGTCATAAGTTGTAGGGGCGAAGCTTATGGGCGATAATTTAACGGAAAAATCAGACATATAGATATTCCATAAGCTTCGACCTGCCCCCATAAATAAGTTCCATAATTTCTTTTCTGAAGATGTCTAATTAATTCCTATATCCACAACATCAAAAATATCCTGACAAGATGATAGGGGTGTTTTTGGCTGAGGTTTCCTGTTTTGTTGATTGTCTGTTTGTGTTGGTGGTTCTAGTGCCCAGTCACCAGTCCCCAGTTCCCAGTCCCCAGCCTAAACCAGAAAACCAACAACTTAGTTAATATTAGAATTTTTTGTAGTTATCATTTACAAAAATCTACTCATAACCCCTGATTGAGTATTTTTACTTGCGTTTTTATGACGAAATGTTAAGGAATATTGCAATTCTGTCAAAACATTAAGCTTGAGCGTCATATCAGCCGAAACTCCATGATAGGATGCTTTCGGTAAATGTGAAGATTGGGAGTAAACCTTTGACATTACGGGTTGCTGTTGTGGGTTCGGGCCCAGCCGGTTCATGCGCTGCTGAGACATTAGCAAAAGCTGGCATTGAAACATATTTATTTGAGCGCAAGCTAGATAACGCTAAACCTTGCGGGGGTGCTATTCCCCTGTGTATGGTAAGTGAATTTGATCTACCTCCAGAAATCATTGACCGTCAAGTGCGGAAAATGAAAATGATTTCTCCCTCTAATCGTGAGGTAGATATCAATCTGGTAAATGAAGAAGAATATATAGGAATGTGCCGTCGTGAGGTTCTGGATGGTTTTCTCCGTAACCGTGCGGCTAAATTAGGCGCAAACTTAATTAACGGTACAGTTCAAAAACTGGATATACCCACCAATAACAATGATCCCTATACAATTCATTATTTTGATCATGCCGTAGGTGGTGATAGGGGAGAACCTAAAACCCTAAAGGTAGATTTGATTATTGGTGCTGATGGTGCTAACTCCCGCATTGCTAAGGAAATGGATGCAGGGGATTACAATTATGCGATCGCCTTCCAAGAAAGAATTCGCATTCCTGAAGACAAAATGGCCTACTACCATGACTTAGCGGAAATGTATGTAGGTGACGATGTTTCTACTGACTTCTACGCTTGGGTATTTCCCAAATACGATCACGTAGCAGTTGGTACTGGCACAATGCACGTTAACCAACGAGACATCAAGAAATTACAAGCTGGTATTCGCGCCCGTGCTGCCGAAAAATTAGCTGGTGGTAAAATCATCAAGGTAGAAGCTCACCCCATTCCTGAACATCCCCGTCCTCGTCGTGTAGTTGGCCGGATCGCTTTGGTTGGTGATGCTGCGGGTTATGTTACCAAGTCTTCTGGTGAAGGTATTTATTTTGCAGCGAAGTCTGGGCGGATGTGTGCAGAAACCATTGTTGAGGTTTCTAACAATGGTGCGCGTATTCCTTCTGAGAAAGAGTTGAAACTTTACATCAAACGTTGGGATAAGAAATACGGACTCACTTACAAAGTGTTGGATATTCTGCAAACCGTGTTCTACCGTTCCGATGCTACCCGGGAAGCGTTTGTAGAAATGTGTGATGATTTGGATGTACAAAAGCTAACTTTTGATAGCTATTTGTATAAAACTGTTGTTCCAGCTAACCCCATTACACAATTGAAAATTACAGCGAAAACCATAGGTAGTTTGTTACGTGGTAACGCACTTGCTCCTTAATGGGTGACTGGGGACTGGGAATGTTAATTTTTTATTTTTTCTCATTCCTGGATATCCTGATTGCTGTAGGGGTTTAGCAAAAGCTGATTTTTCTCAACTTGAGGTTAAAACCATCACCGGACTGGGAATAAATTCCCAGTCTCATAGTAAAAAGCATTTGGGTGATAATTTGACGGAAAAATAAGACATCTAGATAACCCAAGTTGCTAGTTATGGGGAAGAGCGATAGCTACGCTGCACTTCGTGAACGCTAGGGTGAAGTTTGGGAAATAATTAGGGAATAGGGAATAGGGAATAAATCAAGTCAAAAGTCAAAAGTCAAAATTAATAAGTTTTGCCTCCTGCCTCCTGCTTCCTATCACCAATCACCAGCATTAATAGTTGCTTGAGGTAAGATCAGCATGGCATCACCAAAGGAATAAAAACGATATCGAGATGCGATCGCTTGTTCATAAATTTTTAACAATCTTTCTCTACCAATCAACGCACTTACCAGCATCAATAAACTAGAACGGGGTAAGTGAAAATTCGTAATCAAACCTTGTACCACTCGCCATTGATAACCAGGATAGATAAATAAATTTACCTTGCCCACATAAGGTTGTAAATCCCCTGATTGTGCCGCACCTTCTAACGCCCGGACTACTGTAGTACCAACGGCAATAATTCGCCCTCCAGCAGCCTTAGTAGCCTTAATTTGTTCTACTGTAGCATTACTAACTTCAATCCATTCTTCGTGCATTTGGTGAGTTGTTACATCTTCTACTTCCACTGGACGAAAAGTACCCACACCGACGTGCAAAGTTAAAAAAGCTTGATTAATGCCAATATCGCGTAATTTTTGTAAAAGTTCTGGTGTAAAGTGTAACCCGGCTGTGGGTGCAGCGATCGCCCCCTGTTCCTGGGCATAGACAGTTTGATATTGTTCATCAGCAGCAGAGGAAGCATTAATATAAGGAGGTAAAGGTATTTCCCCGAACTTCTCCAATACTTGCACCAAAGGCACATTTTCCGGTAAATCAAACTGCAATAACCGCCCCCCAGTGGCTTCATCTCTTTCTACAACTGTGGCTGTTAGTTCATTACCCGCAGCTAATTTTTGCCCATCAAAAATAATCTGAGTTCCTGGTTTAAAGTATTTTCCGGGCTTCACCAAAGCCAACCAACAGTTATGCTGTCGTTCTTCCAACAGCAAAACCTCTACCTCCGCACCCGTAGATTTGCGGCCATATAACCTGGCTGGAATAACTTTTGTATTATTCATCACTAACAAATCCCCAGATTTGAGTATTTCCACTAAATCTCGGAAAATGTAATCAAGTGCTGGTTTTTCTACTCCCGTACTCAGGGAATCTATCACCAACAAACGAGAACTATCTCTAGGAACAGCCGGGTTTTGGGCAATTAATTCCGTCGGTAGTTCATAATCATAGCCAGATAAAGAACGGTTTAAATCCACACCTTGATTTTCTAAGTTAGACATTTTTCTAAAAGGTAAACAGGGAATAGGTAATGGGTAATGGGCATTGGGCATTGGGTTATTCATCCTCCCAGTCACCAGTCACCAGTCACCAGTCACCAGTCACCAGTCACCAGTCACCAGTCACCAGTCC
>NZ_JAQMTI010000102.1:0-26077 GCF_028329225.1 Sphaerospermopsis kisseleviana CS-549
ACTCCTGACTCCTGACTCCTGACTCCTGACTCCTGACTCCTGACTCCTGACTCCTGACTCCTGACTCCTGACTCCTCCTATATTAAATTTGCAACATTCCCTCTGGGTTAACTGTTAAAAGTGGACGACGCTGCAAACCTTCACGGTGTAAAATTTCATTAGCAGCTAGTAAACCACTACTCACAGCCCGTTCCATTAAACCACAAGGAAAAGGCATTTTTACCCAATCACCTGCAAAAAATAAATTAGTTAAAGTTGTGGTAGTTTCTGGACGTTCTGTATAACTATTAGGTGGATATCCAGAAAAGTTATGTTGATTAACTAATTCTCGATGTAATAATTTGGCTTGTTTTAACTCAGGAACAATATCATAAAGTTCCTCTTCAAAAGTTGTTAACAAAGCTTCTTGGTTAGGAAATTCTTTTTCTTTGTAACAGTAAGCGTGTAATTCTACTACACTTCCCCCAGTTTTTTTTGCCCATTCAATAAATTGGGTTTGAATGCGATGATAAAGAGTAATACTGTCAGTTAATTTGTAACCAGATAAAGATGTAAAATTGCTATGTTCCCAATTAAAATCTTGATCAAACCAGAAACGACAAACAGCAAAAGGATCAGCAATACTTAATTTTTCAATTTGCGATCGCACTTGTTTCACGTTTTTATCTACATCCCCAATCATACGTTTAAATAATTGTTTTACTCCGGGAACATCCGTAGCTAAAACATAATAATCAGCGTTAATTATTTCTGGTGATGATGACTCTGGATTAACTGCTAAAAGTTGTAAATTATCATCTTCTTTTTGTACTACTTTAAATTTAGCTAAATCTCTTTTTGCTGGTCCTTTAACCACTTTTCCATCTGCGGTAAATATAGCACCATGACAAGGACAGTGAAATTGTCCATCCTCAGCTATTTTCACTGTACAACCTTGATGGGTACAAGTTAAAGAAATTGCTTCCTGATTGTCTTTTTTGACAGCATAAACTTCATCAGCAGCACCAAAATATTCTATCTTTTCATCCTTGACAACTGAATTACGCTGCACCCAAAAAGGCACTGTATGATTATTGTCACCTACAAAATATTTAACTTCCGATATTTTACCTTCATTCGCCACAATTTCACTCACATTTGCATCTGTAATAATTTTTCCATTTTGCAAAATTGCCTCAGCAATAGGTTGGACTAAACTTGTCCCCATATCGTCTTTTGTCCCATTAAAAGCTAGTCCTTCAGGATTACCAAAAAAGTAAAAATGGAAAAACTGCATTAATTCCCCAACACTCATTAAATCTGGTGCATTTAAACTAGATTTAGCAAAAGGAAGAAAATACAAATCATATAAACCTTGGGGAAATTCACTCTTCACCCAATCAGCAACAGATATATGATCAAAACGCTGATAATTTTTATCTCTTTGAAAACCTGTAATTGCTTGAAACACTTGTAAATGCTTAATTTTGGTGAGATTTATTCCCCATTGTAAGCGATTAGGAGAAGCAATAGCTAAGTCGATAATATTCCAAGGAAAAGCAGAATGACTAGGACGAAATACCTCCGGTTGATATGGAGAATTGTGGTAAACTACAGAATAATAATTTAAGGATTGAAAATTATCTTTTATCCCCAGTTCAGAAACTACACTATTTAAGTTATAATACTGTGGAAAAAAACCATGAAACCCATGTTCCATTCTAAACGTTTCACCCGCAGCTTCTATTTCCCAACTGGCAATTTTCCCCCCCAATTGCGGAGATTTTTCTAGCAATGTGACAGTAAAACCCCGTTGCACTAATTGATATGCACAAGCTAAACCAGCTAAACCCCCACCAATTACAGCAACAGTTTTGTTAGTATTTAATATCTTGGGTAAATCCAGATTATCTGGTTGAAAAACAGAAGGCTTTGGTTTACTAAAACGAGAGTAACCTGTAAGTCCCACTATCGTACCCACACCAAATAATTGTAGCAGTGTACGCCGAGAAATGGTAGATGATTCTGGTAAATTAAATATTTGGCTCATTGGTGACACAATTAAATTCTCAATTCAATTCTCAATTCAATTTTCCCGATTTGTAAAAGCGTAAATTAAACGCCATCAATGTGAAAATTACAAGATTCTTTGATAGTGTAATATATGATCTATTAATTGGCTACTCTGTATAGATCACAGGGTAGATTTAGTATAATATAGATTCTAGTTAAATTTGCAATCCCTTGGTCAAATTACGAGGGACAAGTACCTTGAAGAGGATGTTTGAAAAGTCGGAGAGGTAGTAAAAAAGCTTTTTTAGTATAATCTGTAACTCAATATTACACAGCACACCTGTGAGCAACATGGTGTGTAATTCATTAGACTGGGAAACGCTATATTGACATCTAGCCTTTTACCACTAGTTATAAGCATTGCAACAATGTTAGGATATCGAACATGGGCTGTTTGTGACTTTCGAGTTGTTTTTTTGGAAGATTACAACTCTACTACATCAGCCCTCTCTTCATACTCTTTTTTTTGACCAAGGTATTGATTTGTAAATCAGATTATCAAGATGAAATATTGGCGTGAAACTATAGCTGTAACTCAGCGCATCTTAATTGAACTGTTACGACGTAGACGCAGCTTAATTTTTTGGAGTATTTTCCCCATCTCCATTTTAATTCTCAATGGATTTATTTTGGCAGAACGGGCAAAATTAACCATGTCTGAAGCTTTGGAAAATGCTGCACCTTCAACTTTGGTAGGTGCTGCACTGTTTTTTAGTTGTTTGGGTGGAAGTGTTGCTACTGTAGTCGCAGAAAGAGAACAGCAAACTCTCAAACGCTTGTTTATTTCTCCATTAAGTGGTACATCTTATTTTTTGGGAATTTTTCTCGCCCATAGCTGTATTGGTATTGGACAAACTCTTTTAGTGTATACTATTGCTGCTTTTTGGGGTGCTACTTTTCAAGGTTCGATTTTCTTAGGAATGATCATCATTTTATTCAGCATCATTGCTTATGTTGGTTTAGGATTTATTTTAGGTACACAATTAGCTAGACGCATTGAAGATGTTAATGCTTTGGTGGCTGCTTTTGGTGTACCTTTATTAATTTTGGGTGGAGCATTTTTACCAACTTCTTTATTTCCCAAAACTCTGTTAGATATTGCGAGATTTAATCCCATTTATCACATGAATGAAGCTCTTTTAGGAGTGTGGGCTAAGGGGGCAAATTTTCATGATATCATTTTACATTTGTGGTTTTTATTCTGGTTTGCCATGATTATGTTAGCCTGTGGATGGGTATCTTATCAACGAATGTTGATGGTGGAAAGGAAGCTTTAAAGCAATTGATAATTGATAATTGATAATTGATAATTGACAATTGACAATTGTTTCATTCAAGGCTTCCGCCGTGAGCGTCAGCCGATAGCGTAGCGTGGCGTTAGCCATACGGTTTAAAACCTCCCCTTTGAAGGAAAAAAAGAAAAAAATCCGCTATGTAATCTATAAGTATATCAAACAACAGATTTAAATTGAAAATATGCTCAGAATTAAAAATTTAAACAAGTCCTACAAAAGCCGAAAAGTGCTGCAAAATTTAACATTCAGTATTCAGCCAGGAGAAGTTTATGGTTTACTAGGTGCAAATGGAGCAGGTAAAACAACAACAATCAATATTATTTGTAATTTACTAAATGCTGATAGTGGTTATATTACAATCAATCATCAACCGATTTCGGAAGCAACAAAAAAATTAATTGGTATTGCCCCTCAAGAAAACCTCTTATATAAAACCCTTTCCTGTGCAGAAAATCTCAAATTTTTCGCTGACATTTACGGTTTAGAACGAGAAAAAAAACAACAACAAATAGAAGCAACTCTCAAATCTGTAAACTTATTAGATAGAGCTAAAAGTCCCGTAGAAACTCTCAGCGGCGGAATGCAAAGACGGTTAAATATTGCTGTTGCTTTAGTACATCAACCCCAGTTAGTCATTCTTGATGAACCCACTACAGGTTTAGATATTGAAGCACGATATGAAATTTGGGAATTAATTCGTAATCTTAAAAATCAAGGAATGACAATTTTATTAACTACCCATTTATTAGATGAAGCAGAAAGACTTTGTAACCGCATTGGTATTTTGAAAAATGGTAAAATATTAGCAGAGGGTAGTTTATCCGAGTTAAAAACTTTAATTCCCGGACAAGAAATTGTCATGTTACAAACAACACAAGAAGAAGAGGCGATCGCCCTAGCTCAAGAATATAATTTCATACCCCGACGTTATGGTAATGATTTAGCTTTTTTACTCCCAGAACCGTTAGAATTAAAAGAAATCCTTGCTAAATTTGATAGTATACCCATTGATTCTATTTCCCGTCAACCTGTACGCTTAGAGCATATTTATGTAGAAATAACCCAAGAAAAATTGAAAATTGAAAATTGAAAATTGAAAATTGAAAATTAAACCCAATCACCAATTACCAATTACCAATCATGGATATTTTAGAAACACTTAAAGCCGACTATCAAAGATTTCCAGTTAATCAAACTTACAGCATTTATGCAAAGGATGTTTATTTTCAAGATGCTGTATTTAAATTTCGGGGTTTAGAACTTTATAAATGGATGATTAAATTCATTCAAACATTTTTCCTCAACCTAAAAATGGATTTACATAATATTCAACAACAAGAAAACACAATTAAAACCGAGTGGACACTTAGCTGGGATGCTGCATTACCCTGGAAACCAAGGATATCTATTTCTGGTTGGAGTGAACTCCGTCTCAATAATGAAGGTTTAATAATTTCCCACATTGACTATTGGCACTGTTCCCAATTAGATGTACTAAAGCAACACCTATTTTCCAGAAACAAAGGATAATGTAAATAAATGTAAACAAAATTCAGGTAGGACAGAATCATTCATGCGCGTAATTTTAATGACAGGTAAGGGAGGCGTAGGTAAAACCTCCGTCGCAGCAGCAACCGGACTTCGTTGTGCAGAACTCGGTTATAAAACATTAGTTTTAAGTACAGATCCTGCTCACTCCCTAGCAGACAGTTTTGATCTAGAATTAGGACACGACGCAAAACAAGTGCGCCCAAATTTGTGGGGTGCAGAACTCGATGCACTGCAAGAATTAGAAGGAAACTGGGGTGCAGTAAAACGTTATATTACCCAAGTTTTGCAAGCACGGGGTTTAGAAGGAATACAAGCGGAAGAACTGGCAATTTTACCAGGAATGGATGAAATTTTCGGTTTAGTGAGAATGAAACGTCATTATGATGAAGGAGAATTTGACGTTTTAATTATTGACTCCGCACCCACAGGTACTGCATTACGTCTTCTGAGTTTACCAGAAGTTGGTGGTTGGTATATGCGGCGTTTTTATAAACCTTTTCAAAACATCTCCGTAGCACTTAGACCTCTAGTTGAACCGATTTTTAAACCCATTGCTGGTTTTTCTTTACCAGATAAAGAAGTAATGGATGCACCCTATGAATTTTATGAACAAATAGAAGCACTAGAAAAAGTATTAACTGACAATACACAAACCTCAGTTAGACTTGTCACCAACCCAGAAAAAATGGTGATTAAAGAATCACTCCGCGCTCATGCTTATCTGAGTTTATATAATGTAGCCACAGATTTAGTTGTAGCTAACCGTATTATTCCCAAAGAAGTTGAAGATCCATTTTTCCAACGTTGGAAAGAAAATCAAGAACAATACCGCCAAGAAATTCATGAAAACTTCCTCCCTTTACCTGTGAAGGAAGTACCCTTATTTTCTGAAGAAATGTGTGGTTTAGCTGCATTAGAGAGACTCAAAGAAACTCTCTATAAAGATGAAGATCCAACTCAGGTTTATTACAAAGAAACCACTATTAGAGTTGTGCAGGAAAATAACCAATACAGCTTAGAACTTTATTTACCCAACATTCCTAAAAGCCAGATTCAACTGAGCAAAACCGGGGACGAATTAAACATTACCATTGGTAATCATCGCCGTAACTTAGTTTTACCCCAGGCTTTAGCCGCACTGCAACCAGCAGGGGCAAAAATGGATAATGATTATCTGAAAATCCGCTTTGCTGACGGTGTGAGAGTTTAGGAGATAGTTGATAGTTGATAGTTGATAGTTGATATTTATTAACTGTCACCTGTCACCTGTCACCAGTCACCTGTCACCTGTCACCTATTCCTTAACGATAATTCTGCGGAAGTTCAGCAAAAAATGAATAATCGTTAAGCCTATGCCTTAACCGTACTCCCACGGAAGACAAAGTTATCAAAAAACAATTTAAATTTAATTAAAAATAAGAATAGACTATAATTAATGTATGAATAGTTGTATAAAAAATGGTTTCCGTCCCTCCACTAGACCTGCGAACAGGCATGGCTCAAGAAACGTTACTGCGTAGGATTACAAATCGTATCCGTCAGTCCTTGGAACTAGAAGACATTATTACAGCAACCACAGCCGAGGTGCGTTCTTTGTTGGGAACTGACCGAGTAATGATTTATCAATTTCATGATGATGGTAGTGGTGAGGTTATTGCTGAATCTATTTATGAAAATCGTTTACCGTCATTGTTGGGGTTGAATTTTCCTGCTGATGATATTCCTCCTCATGCACGGGAATTATTTATTAAGTCGCGGGTGCGTTCTGTAGTCAATGTAGACTCAAAAGAAATTGGCCAAAGTCCTGTGCGTAACCTAGAAACCGGAGAAATTATTTCTGAGGATCTTCTTTACCGTCCTGTAGATCCATGTCATATAGAATATTTGACAGCTATGGGGGTAAAATCTTCAGTAGTAGCACCAATTATTTATCAAAATCAACTGTGGGGATTATTAACATCTCATCATTCTCAAGCACGTGAAGTAGCAGAATATGAACTAGATGCAATGCAGATGGTAGTTGAGCAAGTATCTGTTGCGATCGCTCAAAGTAATCTTCTCACCCAAGCCCGTGCCAAAGCAGAAAGAGAAGCTATTATTAATCGTATTGCTACACTACTGCATTCACTACCAACAATAGTTTTACAACCAGCTTTAGAAGCTACAGTTGCAGCCTTTAATGGTATTGGTGGTAGATTATGTATTAGACATAATGCCTTTGACTTACAACATAGTCAATTTAAATCTTTAAGAGAATGTTTAATTCCTGGTAGTAATTGTCTCCAGCTTTATGTATGTGGAGAGCAACCAGTTATTCCCAACCCAAATATATATCCATTTTTAGAACAATATAGCGTTTGGCAGGAACATTATAAATCTGGAGAATATGAAATTTGGGCAATTAATGATATTTACCAAGATTCTAATTTAAGAATTATTCAACTAGCATTTAAACCCACAAAAATTCGCAGTATTTTAATGATTCCCCTGCACTATCGGCAAGAATTAGTGGGATATTTAAGCATTTTTCGTAATGAAATAGAAACAGAAACCCTGTGGGCGGGGAAATTTGATCCAGACAATAGACAACTTTATCCCCGGATGTCCTTTGAACTGTGGAGAGAATCAAAAAAAGGACAAGCGCAAAAATGGACAAATGAAGAAATAGAACTAGCTGGAGAAATTCGCAAACACTTTGCTTCAGCGATTCAACAATATGAACTTTATCAACAGGTGCAAAAGTTCAATGAAAATTTAGAAAAACAAGTCCATAAACGGACACTGCAAATGCAAAGAACAGCAGAACAACAACAAGCTGTATTTGGAGTCATCAATAAAATTCGGGAGTCCCTGGATACTGATACTATATTTAAAACTACAACTAAGGAAGTTTGCAAATTAATCAAAGCAGACCGAGTTTCTGTTTATAAATTTACAGAAGATTGGGGTGGAGAATTTGTTGGTGACTTTGAAGCTACTAATCCCAACTGGTTTAATGAAACTAAACTAGGAATTAATACAATTTGGAATGATACTTACTTACAAGATACTCAAGGTGGAAGATACCGCAACAATGAAACCTTTGCAGTAGATGATATCCATAAAATGGGATTTACCCCCTGTCATGTCGATATTTTAGAGCAGTTTCAAATTCACGCTTTTGTATTAGCTCCGATATTTATTAGACAACAACTCTGGGGTTTACTTTGCACCTATCAACATACTGGTCCCCGGCAATGGAAAATTTCAGAAGTTAATTTTATTAGTCAAATAGCCTCACAGTTGGGAGTAGTTATTCAACAAGCTGAATTATTAGTAAAAACTCAGCAGCAAGCGGATCAACTTACACAAACATTGCATGAATTAAAAGCCACTCAAACCCAACTAATTCAAACGGAAAAAATGTCATCTTTAGGACAACTTGTAGCTGGTGTTGCCCATGAAATTAATAACCCAGTTAACTTTATTTCTGGAAATCTCATCCATATCAATGAATATGCTGAAGATTTGCTGAATATGCTAGATATCTATCAGCAGAAATATCCTGAACCCTGCGAAGAAATTATAGAACTAGCAGCAGAACTAGATTTAGAATTTCTCCTAGAAGATTTACCAAAAACCTTATCTTCTATGAAAATAGGGGTAGATAGAATCCGGCAAATTGTCTTATCTTTGCGGAATTTTTCACGTCTTGATGAGGCAGAAATGAAAGAAGTAAATATTCATGAAGGCATTGATAGCACATTATTAATTTTGCAGCATCGTTTAAAAGCCAGACCTGAATCTCCTGGTATTGAAATTATTAAAGAATATGGTGATTTACCATTGGTAGAATGTTTTGCCGGACAACTCAATCAAGTCTTTATGAATGTTTTGAGTAATGCCATTGATGCTTTAGAAATTTACAGAAAACATACAGCAGAAAGTCCTAAAGAAAATCCCAAGTCAGGAAAAATTACTATTTCTACCACTGTAGGAGTAATGAATGACAATGAAAAAAGTGCAGTCATTCAGATTAGAGATAGTGGACCAGGAATGCCAGAAACTATCAGACAAAGAATATTTGATCCATTTTTCACCACTAAACCCATAGGAAAAGGTACAGGTTTAGGTTTATCAATTAGTTATCAAATTGTAGTGGAAAAACACAGCGGAATTTTCAAATGTGATTCTCAATTGGATGTAGGTACACAATTCTGGATTGAAATTCCTATTAAACATATAGTCATTAGTCATTAGTCATTAGTCAGGAGTCAGGAGTCAGGAGTCAGGAGTTATTTATTTTGGATTTTGGATTTTGGATTTTGGATTGTTTTTGTTAACTCCAATCTAAAATCTAAAATCTAAAATCTAAAATTTTTTTCCCCAGTCCCCAGTCCCCAGTCCCCAATTAATTTCTCAATTGTACAGGCATAGCTAAATAAGTCATTTTTAACCCACCTAAAGGAGTAAAAATAACCGGTGTTAAACTTTGATTTAAGTGCATTTGAATTTCTGTAGAAGGTAATTCTTTTAAACCTTCCATGAGATATTTGACATTAAAAGCAATGTCTATATCTTCCCCAGAAATTTGCGCTGGCATTGACTCTGTACCACTGCCTACGTCTTGAGCTTCACAAGATAATGTAATTTCTTGATTTTCATTATCAATGCTGATTTTGACAATATTATTTTTCTGGTCAGCTAATACCGCAATTCTTTCTAAAGTGCTGATAAATTGTTTGCGTTCTAATACTACTTGGCGTTCAAATTGCCGGGGAATTAATTGCCGATAGGCGGGATATTGTCCTTCTAAAGTGCGGCTAGTTAAACGTTGATTTTGCCAAGCAAAGACTATTTGACCTTGATCTAAATATAAGGATACAGCTTCTTCAGAAGAACTATGGGCAAGCATCCTTTGTAATTCTCTTAATGCTCTTGCTGGTACTGTGACTTCTAACTGTTCGCTACCTTCTAAGGGACGCTCGTTAGCGGTTTCCAACACTGCTAAACGGTGTCCATCTGTAGCTGCAAATTCTAGGGTGTCTTGTTTAACGGTTAAATGTAACCCTGTCAGCACTTGCTTAGTTTCGTCGGTGCTGGTAGCAAAAAGAGAACCTTTTAAACCTTCAATTAATGCAGCGGTGGTGAGTTGAATTGATTCCGAACTTTCAATTACAGGTAATTCGGGAAATTCTTCTGCACCCATAGCGCGGACTTGATATTTACCGCTTTTGGGTTTGAGGGTGACTACTATACCTTCTCCGGTGTTGTCTGCTGACTCATCATCTAGGGAAATTTCCCCTTCTGGTAAACGAGAGGTGATATCTAAAAGTAGTTTAGCAGGAAGAGCGATCGCCCCACCTTCAATCACTTCTGCGCTAAAACTGGTACGGATACCCAGACTCAAATCAAACGCTGTTAAACTGACTTGGTTAGTTTCCTCATCTGCTTGTAAGAGTACGTTAGCAAGGATGGGATGAGTTGGTCTCGATGGTACTGCACGACTGACTAGGGAAAGGTTGGTACTGAGATCACTTTGAGAACAAACTAATTTCATAGAGCAGGGAATAGGGAATAGGGAATGGGGAATAGGGTTGAGTTTGAGGAGATATATTTTGTTCTCATCACACTGACAACCGCTATCAATATGGATTTAACAAGCGAAAAACAATGGTAACAAATTTTGGACTGAGGAGATAGGACTGTTCAAAAGCTCTCCCTCTGTGGAAAAGCTGTGGAAAAACTCGCTTAGTTTTCCACAAAGTAATTATACTTAATGTATTTTTCTTACAAAATTATTAAGTTTTCCACAACTTTTTCCCCAAAAGGTAATATTTTTTCCACAATCGCAGTTAAATTTAACAATTTTTTATACTTTGCTTAATATTAGGTGACAGGTGACAGGTGACAGGTGACAGTGAATAGATACCCGACTTATTAAACAAGTCGGGTATCTGGGTATTACGTTTTTTCAGGTTGAGTTACTTACTACTTTTGATAACGAGTATTCATATTAATGCGATCGCTCAACTGTCGTAAGGTTTGCATTAAACTTTTATCCGTCTCCTGAAGTTGGGTAATTTTTTCACAACTATACATCACCGTTGTATGGTCTTTCCCGCCAAATTCCTCCCCAATTCTTGGTAAACTTAATCCTGTATATTGACGCATTAAATACATTCCAATTTGTCTAGCCCAGCTAATTTCCCGACGGCGAGAACTACCTTTTAAATCTTCACTAGAAAGATTAAAAAACTCAGCCACCACATTTAAAATAACTTCTGGTGTTGCTTCCGTTTTTTGGCTAGAAGTGCTTAAAACAGGGGTAATACTTTCCACCGTCATAGGTAAACCCCAAATAGAAATATAAGCCAAAGCCCGAATTAACGCCCCTTCCAATTCTCTAATATTAGAAGTATAATTATAAGCAATATATTCAACTACATCTATAGGTAAACGAATATTTTCATATTCAGCTTTTTTCTGTAAAATTGCCATGCGGGTTTCTAAATCCGGCGGTTGAATATCGGCAATTAAACCCATAGAAAACCGCGAACAAAGACGCTCTTGTAAACTCAGAATTTGATAAGGAGGACGATCAGAAGCAATGACAATTTGCTTTCCTGCCTCATGTAAAGTATTAAAAGTATGAAAAAATTCCTCTTGAGTATATTCCTTACCTTCCAAGAATTGAATATCATCAACTAATAAAATATCAGCAGCCCGGTAATGTTCCCGAAAACTCTGCATACTATCATTACGAATTGCAGTAATTAAATCATTAGTAAACTGCTCAGTGGAAACATAAAATATTTTAGAATCAGGATAAATTTCCCAACGATAATTACCAATAGCTTGCATTAAATGGGTTTTTCCCAAACCCACACCACCGCATAAAAATAAAGGATTAAATTCCCTACCGGGATATTCTGCCACAGCTAAAGAAGCAGCATGAGCCATTCTATTATTAGCGCCAACCACAAATCTAGAAAAAACGTACTTAGAATTTAACTCTGTACTTTTTTGTTGATTTTTGGGAACATTTGATTGAATAGTATTAGCTGCTGGAACTTCCCAATTAACATCTTGTTGATTTAACCCAGAAACTTCATCACCTTGAACAGCAGTAATGTAAATTACTACAGGATAACCTAAAATATCCTGCACCACACGCGCAATAGTATTGATGTAATACTTTTGCAACCAGTTTCTCGCAAATAAATTAGGCGTAGATATAACTAAGCAATTATTTTCTAGCTGTACTGCACTAGCTGTTTTAATCCAAGTTTCAAAGGTAGGACGAGATAACTCTAACTGTAAACGCTCTAACACCTGATGCCACAGATTGTCTAGGGTAAATTCCATCATCTACTACCTTTGCTGCTAATTGCCACAATAGAAGGAGATATGAGCAAAAAATTATGTAACTTTATGTAACTTGAAACTGTAACCATTCTGGTTGAAACCAGGTAGCTAATATCCTACCACCTAGCGACTAACACGGAGAAAAAATAACATCATGAATACGAATCATCATCATCTAGAATCCAAACATATTGATACCAGTGATTTGATCCACCACAGGAAAGCAAAAACCAGAGTTTGGATGTTAATAACTGGGTTAGCCGCAGTAGTTATTAGTGGCTGCTCTAACTTAAATAGTAGAACTTTAGAAGCACAACCAGGCACAAATCAATTAGACAAAACTACAAACACAAATGCAGGAATTATGCCTCCTGCAATTATCGCATCTTCTGGCGACCCTAATTTTGTTGTCAAAGTAGTACAAAAAGTAGGTGGTGCGGTAGTTCGCATTGATTCCGCTAAAACAGTCACATCTCAAATACCAGCAGAATTTTCCGATCCATTTTTCCGCAGATTTTTTGGTGATAGAATACCCCAGCCAAGGGAAAGAGTAGAAAGGGGTAGTGGTTCTGGATTTATTATTAATTCCTCTGGACAAATTTTAACTAATTCTCATGTCGTAGATGGAGCAGATGAAGTTACGGTAACACTCAAAGATGGGCGAACTTTTGAGGGTAAAGTATTAGGAGAAGACCCAGTTACAGATGTGGCAGTCATTCAAATTGATGCTAATAATTTACCAGCTATAGCTTTAGGTAATTCTAATATATTACAACCAGGTGAAGCGGTAATTGCTATTGGTAATCCTTTAGGTTTAAATAATACAGTTACTTCAGGAATTTTGAGTGCTACAGATCGTTCTAGTAGTGATATTGGTGCTAGTGATAAACGAGTAGATTATTTACAAACAGATGCAGCAATTAATCCTGGTAACTCTGGCGGTCCACTACTAAATGCTCGTGGTGAAGTCATAGGAATGAACACAGCAATTATTCAAGGCGCTCAAGGTTTAGGATTTGCAATTCCTATTAATACCGTGCAAAAAATTTCTCAAGAATTAATTAGCAAAGGTAGGGTAGATCATCCTTATTTGGGTGTACAAATGGTGGCGCTGACACCAGAAGTTAAGGAAAGAATAAATACTAGATTTGGGGATAAAGTTTTAGTTGCAGAACAAGGAGTTTTATTAGTGAGAATTGTTCCAGAATCACCAGCAGCCATTGGTGGACTCAGAGCAGGGGATGTGATACAAAGTATTAATAATCAACCTGTAACTAAAGTGGAAGAAGTGCAAAAAATAGTAGAAAATAGTCAAGTTGGTAGTCCTCTACCAATACAAGTAGAACGCAATGGAACAACTGTTCAATTAATAGTTAGACCTGCACCTTTACCCATTAGAGGTGATAGGTAATAGTTGACAGTAATAAGAGTAGGGGTAATTCATGAATTACCCCTACACAAGAATCAAGTTTTTAGTTCTATTTTACAGGAGTTTGCAAAATGACCGATAAATCATCAATTATTCAATTAGGTAATCCTAAATTACGTGAAAAAGCAGCTTGGGTGGAAAATATTCAAGATAAGAAAATTCAAAAATTAATTGATGATTTAATAGCTACAGTTGCTCAAGCTAATGGTGTGGGAATTGCTGCACCACAGGTAGCTGAATCACTACGTTTATTAATTGTTGCTTCTCGTCCAAATGCCAGATATCCAGATGCACCAGAAATGCAACCAACAGCAATGATTAATCCGCAAATTATTAGTCATTCTACCGAGGTTGTCAAAGGTTGGGAAGGTTGTTTAAGTGTTCCGGGAATTAGGGGTTTAGTTCCCAGATATCAAACAATTAAAATTGAATATACTGATAGAAATGGAAATTTACAACAACAAGAATTAACTGATTTTGTAGCGCGGATTTTTCAACATGAGTATGATCATTTAGAAGGAAAGGTATTTTTAGACAGAGTAGAATCTACTGAAGAATTAATGACTGAAACTGAATATCAACAGAGGATAGTTAAAGCAGAGAAGAGTTGATAATTTTCCATGAATTTAATAAAAATCCCCGATATTCTCTTTGAAAAAATCGTAAGCATTCAGGAATAGAGTGATCAGATCCCCGACTTCTTTTATGAGCTTGTCCATAAATTGTGAATTGATTGCAGAAGTCGTGGATCTCGGTATCAACAAGTGCTATTGTGGAATACTTATAAACAATCAATAAATGATTTATCTTTGTGAAGAATCGGGGATATAATTTACCTTAATTTTATCAACAAATTATCAACAAATTATCAACAACTATTTTCTAAATCTACAGGACTTACGCAAAAGGGAAAGAAAGTAGGGGTAATTCATGAATTACCCCTACGCAAGAATAAGGTTTTCAGTCACATCTTGCGTAAGTCCTATCTAGATATAGCTGGGAAAATTGGTTATGGATAAAGCGTGTCATTTTTCTGATTTTTACCAAGATTGTGATAAATTATGCCCCGAAATCAACGCCAAATACAAGCCCTACTACATAAGGTTGAGTTTGAATTATAAAAAACCTCTACCAGTAGTAAGAGGAAATAATGACTAAAATTAGAGTAAATTAAAAGGCTTATTGTAAGCATTCATCCGTCAGCTAACAACCATCAGCAAAATGTACTAAAAACACAAATCACTGGAGCATATAAATTTGGACAAAATATAGGTATGGATCTAAAATTTGCAATTTTACCACCAACCTATTTATATGTGAATGGTATTAAAAGCTGATTACTGATTACTGATAGCTGACTGCTTATTGAAGATTCTCTAATTTATAGGAGGTTGATTGAATATGCCAAAAATTACTGATTTTGTAGAAGATGCCGGCGCTCCTGGAATTATCGTCGGAATTGGTGCTGTTTTACTTGCACCTGTGGTCATTCCTGTTGTTGCTGGAGTGGGTAAACCCATAGTTAAATCAATAGTTAAAGGTGGTATTGTTGCTTACCAAAAAAGCAAGGGAGTTTTTGCTGAATTGGGTGAAACTTGGGAAGATATCGTCGCTGAAGCTAGAGCAGAAATAGCAGAAGAACAACACACACTAGCATTTGAAACTGCTTCGGAAAATCAACATAATTCCTAATAATTCGTAATTCGTAATTCGTAATTGAATTATGAAGTAAGAATTCAGGAGTCAGGAGTCGTAGGGGCGAAGCATTCGGAAAATAACCTGTGATAAAAATTAATAATTGTTCGCCCGAATGCTGATGCTTCCAGCACGCTTCGCGAACGCCCGTACAGGAGTCAGGAGTCAGGAGTCAGGAGTCAGGAGTCAGGAGTCAGGAGTCAGAAGTCAGAAGTCAGAAGTTGTTCTTTTAGATTTTGGATGCAAAGATTTTGAATTGTATTGATAAACTCTAATCTAAAATCTAAAATCTAAAATCTAAAATTTTCCTCCTCATCTACCTGTTCCCTATTCCCTGACTCTGATAAAAATTTATAAATCAAGTTGGATGCTATATGTTAAAAATTACAGATAAAGCAAATTTAAATAAATCCTTTAATCCCATTGCTATAAAAATTGTCAGTGATACTCCAGGAAGACTCAGGTTAAGAGTTGCACCGGAAAACCGTAAAGTTGAGAAAATGCAACATATCGCCAATTTTTTAACAGCACAACCTCACATTAGTCAGGTGAGAACTAATATTCATCATGGTAGTATTTTGATTCATCATGATCATCAAACTGGTACTTTATCAGAAATTTTGGAAACACTGAAAGATATAGGCATAATTTTTACAGATATTACCCAAGGTCAAACTGAAGCAGCATCGGGAATATCTCATGCAGTGATTGATTTAAACCAACGAGTTGAACGTGCTACAAATGGTTCTGTAGATTTGCGTTTTCTGTTTCCCTTGGGACTTGGTACTTTAGCAGTAAGACAGTTAATCATTAAGGGTTTACAATTAGAAGTAATCCCTTGGTATGTTTTAGCTTGGTACGCTTTTGATAGTTTCTTGAAATTCAATACAGGTGACAGGTGACAGATTTGAAAATCTTTTGATGTCGAAATTTTATCGTTAATTAGTTGACTAACTGTTCCCTGTTCCCTGTTCCCTGTTCCCTTTCATGAGCAAAAATGCTGAAATTTGGCGCTGTAAAAGTTTATCCTGAATCTTAGCACCTTTGCCAACAGAAATTATGAAAAAGCTGATTAATCAACCAGAAGCATTTGTTAGGGAAAGTTTAGCAGGTATGGCTGCTGCTCATACTGATTTAATTAAGGTAAATTTTGAGCCAACTTTTGTTTATCGAGCAGATGCACCTGTAAAGGGTAAGGTAGCAATTATTTCCGGTGGTGGTAGTGGACATGAACCAATGCACGCGGGTTTTGTGGGGATGGGAATGCTTGATGCTGCTTGTCCTGGAGAGGTTTTCACGTCTCCCACTCCTGATCAAATGTTAGCCGCCGCACAGCAGGTTGATGGGGGTGCGGGTATTATTTATATTGTGAAAAATTACAGTGGCGATGTAATGAATTTTGAAATGGCTACGGAGTTAGCCAGAAGTGAGGGTATCCGTACATTAAATATTATTATTGATGATGATGTGGCAGTGAAGGATAGTTTATATACCCAAGGAAGAAGGGGTGTGGGAACAACGGTACTGGCAGAAAAAATTTGTGGTGCAGCGGCAGAAAAAAGCTATGATTTACAGCAGATAGCTGATTTGTGTAAAAAAGTAAATCTGCATGGTCGTAGTGTGGGGGTAGCGTTAAGTTCTTGTACAGTTCCGGCTAAGGGTACACCAACTTTTGCTTTGGGGGATGATGAGATAGAATTAGGTATTGGCATTCATGGAGAACCAGGAAGAGAACGGGTTTCTATGATGTCAGGGGATGAAATTACGGAGATTTTATGGCGATCGCTCTTTGATGATACTGCCTATTGTCGCACGGTGCGGGAATGGGACGAAACCAAGGAAGAATGGCAGGATGTGGAACTATTAAATAAACCGTTGCAAAAAGGCGATCGCCTCTTAGCTTTTGTTAATAGTATGGGTGGGACTCCGATTTCTGAACTTTATCTTGTCTACCGCAAACTAGCAGAACTTTGTCAGATGGAAGGACTGGAAATAGTGCGTAATCTAATTGGACCCTACATGACATCATTAGAAATGCAAGGTTGTTCCATCACGCTGCTGAAGTTAGACGAGGAAATGTTACAGCTATGGGATGCACCAGTTAAAACCGCAAGTTTACGCTGGGGAGTTTGAAATGGTTACTCAGGTGCAAATTTTTCAATGGTTATATGTATTTGCTTCTGTTATTGAGAAACATAAAGAAGAATTGACGGAATTAGATGCAGCCATTGGTGATGCTGATCATGGTATCAATATGGATAGAGGTTTTAAAAAGATCAGCACTATCTTACCGAGTATTGAAGGGAAGGACATCAGCAGTATTTTGAAAACTGTCAGCATGACTTTAATATCTAGTGTGGGGGGTGCAAGTGGTCCTTTATATGGAACGTGGTTTTTAAGAGCGAGTGCTGTAACTGCGGGTAAGCAAGAATTAACTGAAAAAGATATGTTGAATTTACTCCAATCTGGTTTAAATGGAGTTGTTGAACGAGGTAAGGCGCAATTAGGAGATAAGACTATGGTAGATGTGCTGTATCCCGCTGTGACTTCTTTTGAAAAAGCTGTAAATGAAGGTAAGGGTAGTGTGGAAGCTTTGCGGATGGCTGTAACTGCCGCGGAACAAGGGTTAAAGGATACTATACCGATGTTAGCAAAGAAAGGCAGAGCAAGTTATTTAGGCGATCGCAGTATCGGACATCAAGATCCGGGAGGAACTTCTGCTTATTGGATGTTGCGGAGTTTGTTGGAAGTGGTGGAAGGTTCGAGGGCGAAAAAATAATGAGTGCCATTATTGGCATTTTTCTCTTGACCTTTAAAATATATATGCTATGATAATAATCGCTTTGGTTAAGGACGTATAGCTCAGTTGGTTAGAGTACATCGTTGACATCGATGGGGTCACTGGTTCGAATCCAGTTACGTCCATGTTTTTTATTTTACTGTAATTATATCTGCCCTTTGCTAGTGTTGATGAACAATACTAATGTATTCTTGAATCAATCAATGTCATGACCATGTAATGGTTAAAATATAAAATTCTATTTTCATGCAGCTTAAATCACACAATGTCACAGTCTGGACTACTTGAACTAGCACATCAAAAGCTTCACTGGCCGACTCCAAAAGAAATTTTGGAGCCATCTGGTGCTGGTCCAAGTGTTTATGCACGAATCGCTAGAGAAAAATTAGGTAGAACTATCAGCAAACTTTCAGATGGTCATGGTGTGCAAATAGGAGTGCTGGCGGCAAATTCTCAAGGGGATTCAACAGAAACACCCATTGCTTTAGTGTGCGATTTTCCAGGAGAAGTATCAGAGGAAACATTAAAGAAAACTTATAGACTTGCTTGGAGTTTTTCTCGTACACCGTCACTCATTACAACAGAACCTAACCGATTAAGAATTTGGACGTGCTATGAAGAGCCTCCAAAAGAAGATGATATTATCAAGCCTGTAGTTAATGTTTCTAAACAGGAAATTGAGTCATTTAATCAGTTATCTCTTTCCGATCAAGCTGCTGAAACTTTGCGTTTACACTGGGCTGATCTAGTATCCGGTCAATTTTTCCAAGAACATAGTCAGCGATTTCAACGTAGTCAAGCTGCTGACCAAATGTTATTGAAAAATCTAAAAAGTGTACGTGAAAGACTTCAACAAAATGAACTTGATGATGATACTATTCATGATTTATTAGCAAGAATTATTTTCATTCAATTCCTTTTTGATCGTCAAGAATCTAAAGGTAATCCCACTTTAAACACAAATTTACTAGATTATTTATATCAAATTGGAGAATTATCGGCTAAATACTCTCATTTAGCTGGCATATTAAGAAATCATAGAGATACTTATAAATTTTTTCGTTGGCTTAATAGAAAGTTTAATGGTGATTTATTCCCAGGTAAAGGAAATACTCCAGAAGAAAGAGAAATTGAATGGCAAACAGAAGAACAAAAAGTTAAAGAAGATCACCTAAATATACTTGCTTATTTTGTCAGTGGTAATGTACACATGAAAACTGGACAAGTAAGCCTATGGCCATACTATCATTTTGATGTTATACCTTTAGATTTTATTAGCAGTATATATGAAGAATTTGTCAGTAAAGAATCTGGCACAGGAGTTCATTACACACCAGAACATATAGTTGATTTTGTACTAGATGGTGTTTTACCTTGGGATAGTGAAGAATGGGATATGAAGATTCTTGATCCTGCTTGTGGTTCAGGAATTTTTATAGTTAAAGCATTCCAACGTTTAATTTATAGATGGGAAAAAGCTCATCGAAAAATAATTCAACCAAGTGATTTAAAAAATTTACTACAAAACAATTTATTTGGTGTTGATGTAGATGCTCAAGCTGTAAGAGTGGCATCTTTTAGTCTGTATTTAACCATGCTAGATAAAGTTGAACCTCAATATTATTGGGAGAATGAGTTTCGCTTTCCTAGATTACGTGAACGTCAATTAATTGCTGCTGATTTTTTTCAAGAAGATAAAGAAGGTTTTCGTTCTGTTCAGGATGCTGGTAAATATGATTTAGTCGTAGGTAATGCACCTTGGGGTAAAAATACTATAAAAGAATCTCTATATATAGATTCTTGGAAGAATAGACCAGAAAATCGCCAATGGAATACCTCTTATGGTAATATTGCTCTTTTCTTTTTACCAAAAGCTGCTGCTTTAACCAAACCTGGTGGACAAGTAGCAATGATGCAACCTGCAATGGCTTTGATTTCTAATCAAAATAAACCTGCTAAGAGCTTCCGTAACACTCTCTTTTCAGAGTTCAAGATTGAAGAGATAGTTAATTTATCTGCATTACGTTTTGGACTTTTCAAAGATGCTATTTCTCCAGCTTGTATTATCACAATGTCAATTACACCTCCTGATGGTGAACCTTTGACATACATTTGTCCCAAGCCAGTAATGCCTAATCAAGATGACTATCATATAGTAATTGAACCATACGATATTAATGTAATTTACCCCCAAGAGGCGATATCAAATCCATTAGTTTGGACAGCTTTAATGTGGGGAGGGAGACGTGATTTATCCTTAGTCAGAAGATTAAATCAAGAATCAAGTCTTGAAAAACTTAAATCTAATGGTATTGCTAAAACTCGTCAAGGTGTGCCAAAAGGTGATAGGAAAAAATTGGAAAACAATCTAATAAATAAACGAATTTTGAAATCAACCAAATTTATTAACCAAAGTTTTATCTACCTAAATGCTCAAAAACTTCCTATAAATGATGATCCATACATTGACTCTGGTACAGGATTGAGTAGTCTATCTGCGTTTCAACTGCCACAAATGATTTTAAAGCTCAGTTGGCAGAAAAAAAGTGGTAGATTCCGTTCAGTAATAATTAGTCCTGATAATACAAATCAAGGAATTATTTGCTCTGAAAGTTATGTGAGCATACATATTCCTGAAAGTCATATTTCACAATTGAATGCTGCTTGTCTAGCATACAATAGTAAGTTAGCTGTCTATTATCTACTACTTTCTAGTGGTCGTTTTGCCTCTTATATCCCAGAAGTTAATGTAAATGATTTACTGCGTGTCCCAATACCTGAATTATCAGTAGGAGATTTGCAGAATATAAAAACATTTGATGATATAGATGAGCGTATACGACAAGCTTTTGAATTTAAAGATAGTGAATGGGTGCTAATTAATGATTTATTCAACTACACTTTGCCAGATTTTAAAGGAGATGGTGCTTCTCCAGGACGCAAAAGAACTCACCGTGTAGATAATAGTCAATCTCAGAATAATACTGAACCTGAACTTACAGAATATTGCGAGTATTTCTTGCGAGTTCTGAAAGCAGGATTTGGACAAGATAAACAAGTTTGCGCCACCGTTTTTCAGGAACAAAATAACAATCTTTTTCCTGTTCGCTTAGTCGCAATTTATCTGAATAGACCTGATTGTTATGGTGTACATATTGAACCTATTGACTCCCCTAATTTAATAGAAATATTGGAGAAATTAAATAAATCATATTTGAAAACAGGAAGTATAGAAAATGGTGACATCTTTTATCAGCGTGTTGCCAAAATTTATGATTCAGTAGAATTGAATGGAGTAAAAATTCCTACTATTTATTTAATCAAACCTGACAAAATTCGTTATTGGACTCGCTCTATGGCTTTAAGAGATGCTGATGAAGTAGCCGCAGATATTATGACTTAGATATTAGATATATATCAAATGAACTAAATTCAAACACAAAATATTAGTAGTACAGGAGTTAAATTTTGGTTAGAAGACGGCAGACAATTTCAGAATTAAGATGGCCAGAGACAGATGAATTCATGGCAATTTCTAAGGATTGGTGTGAAACAGCATCAATCAATATACTTACTTTCGTATGGAAAGGATATGATTTATTACTAAAGGAGGTACTCTCAGAAATTGATTGTAGTCAAGCTGAAGATGATATTGAAAGAGATATTACTCAACTGCTTGAGCCAGAAATTCACAGCGTTATGACAGGGGATGAGCCATATTATGTTCAACATGGTTCTTATGAAAGGGAAACTCGTCAAGTTGCACCAGCACAACCAAAAGAGTATGACATTGCATTTATTCTTAGGGCTAATAGAAGGATTATATGGCCTTTAGAAGCTAAAGTTTTGAAAACAGATGGCGCAGTTGGTGAATATGTAAAAGAGATAAATGACAATTTTGTAACTTGCCTGTATGCACCCTTTTCTTATGAAGGAGGAATGCTGGGTTATCTTTTTTCTGGTGATCCTGACAAAGCTTTTACCAATATTGCAAAAAAAGTACCATGTACATTAAATGATCATCCAGATTTTCCAGATCGTGATCACAAAACCTCGGATCACCAGCGAATAGTTCCTCCAGGAAAATCATATCCGATTGATTTTAGATGTCACCATTTACTATTCAAAATAATTGCTACGCCTACTAATAGTATATCTTCAGTTGAATAAATTTAAAACCTAGTCACGAGTTTTCAGTGATAATCTAGAACCACGCCAACCACGACTTCTAACATTGGCTTTTTGCTCCTGTGCTTCAATAATTGGTTGTAGAACTCGATAAACCTCGTTATCATTGGGTTGATCATCTTGTATTTCCAGCATATATGTCTTTTACAAACATAGTTGTATTGTACTGTATCGGAGGACAATTAATTTGTCAAGTCTGGGAAAAGTTGGAAAAATGGGGATTTTCAATATAGGACAATTAATTTGTCAAATATCTAAATTCGGACAGTTCTTTTGTCAATTAATGTTGAAGGGGCTAAATATAGGTTAAAATGACAAAACCCTTACTGTGTAAGGGTTTAGGAGTTAATATTTTTGTGGACATTAATTTGTCAAGTGGTCAAATAATTTGGCACTCAACCCCCACCATGAACAAAATCATATTTCACCTCGCCTTCCCTGTCACCAACATCGCCCAAACCAAAGAATTTTATGTTGATGGTTTAGGCTGCATCCCCGGAAGAGAAAACCCCCACGCTTTAATTCTCAACCTTTACGGACATCAATTAGTTGCCCACATCACTAAAGAACCTTTAACACCCCAAAAAGGCATTTATCCCCGACATTTCGGTTTAATTTTCACCCAAGAAAAAGACTGGCAAGAATTATTAGAAACAGCAAAAATCAAACAATTAAATTTTCGAGAAGAACCCAAAAACCGTTTTGTTGGTTCTCCTCTAGAACATCACACTTTCTTTTTAGAAGATCCTTTTTATAACTTAATGGAATTTAAATATTATCGTTATCCATCAGCAATTTTTGGCAGTTCTGACTATACAGAAATTGGTGATAGGTAATTGGTGATTGGTGATTGGTGACTGGTGACTGGTGACTGGTGACTGGGAGGATGAATAACCCAATGCCCAATGACTAATAACTAATAACTAATAATTAATTGGTTCATCTAATGCTGATGCTACTACTTCAAAAGTCCTTTTATCTGTTAACATCCAAGGATGCAGAGCAACGGGTAAAATCACTTCCTTACCAAAAGGTATTCTTGAACTTTCCGCAGGTACAATCATCAAATCATAAGGTGTCCAAATAGATGTAAAATTTAACTTATTCAACATTTCTACATCAGAATTTAAGTCATTTAAAAAATCACTATTAGGTTGCATTTGTAAAGCACCCTTTAACCAAGTTAAATATGCAATATTTGTTCCCCGATGGGGTGAGGAAATGGTAATAAACCTCTTTACCTTTTCTATTCCTCCCAATCTTTGAATATAATAACGGCTGACTATTCCCCCCATGCTAAAACCCACTATATCTAATGGTTGTTCTGGTGCAAAGTTCATGTTTACATAATCTGCTACTTGCTGTGCTAAATTATCTAAAAGCTCAGAACCGTTATTAGGAATTAAATCAAGTGTACAAACTACCATACCTTGCTTTTCCAGGTAACACGCCATTTTGTTGAAAACCGCCCCAGTATCATTAATTCCGTGTACCAATAAAACAGGATTACGCTTGTTTGCTTTATCATTCATAGTAATACTTTTAAAATAGGTTTGTAAAAAATTGTCAGTATTCATCAAATCTGATTTGAGTTATTTCTGTAGAAAATATAACCAAGTATCAGAGCTATCAACCCAGACGCTATGACAGTTTTTGCAATTAACCAATGTTGTTAAATTTTGTTAAGGAATATCTCAGAATCTTGCTTATAGATACGGTAAGATTTAATAATGATTTCGCTGGTCTTCATCAGTCGCTAATAGTTGTAATGAAGTCATAACAATTGGCCTATAGAATGACTACAAGGCGATTTAGTAAAAATCCCTAAAGTTATTACTGCTTATTACCGCAATGATTATGGCAACAAAATGTAAAATTATTTTGAAATAATTTACAATTATGGTGATATGACAAAAATTTAAAAACAGGAGAAATTGTCATGTTTGGATTTATCAAAAATTTAATCGGTGGTATTCTTGGCTTCATCGGTGGGTTATTTGGCAAAAAAGATGAATACTACTTGGAACTAAAAGAAGAAGTTGGAGAAACTACACCAGCAGCAGCACCCGTAGCACCAGCAGCAGTAGTAAAAGCAGAACCCGCTCAAGCACCAACCCCCAAAGCAGAACCCGCTCAAGCAGCAAAAGCAGAACCCGCAAAACCCGCAGTAGCAACTGAAACAAATTTTGCAACTAAATATTTAATTACTCCATCTTCTGGTGGTCGTCGTCGTCCAGGTGCGAACATGAGTAGTTTTCTGGATATGGCAGGTCAAGTGAAAGTACCTGGATAAATCAATTTTGGATTTTGGATTTTGGATTTTGGATTTTGGATTAATTAACTTGTTTAATATAGAATATATTGCTCGTAGTGAGGACTTTAGTCCTCAAAATCAGGGCTAAAGCCCTTACTACAAACACAAAGACAAATCCTACCTTTAATCCAAAATCTCAAACTTACCGATTTATCAATTACTTGACCAGTTTTTCAGAAACACAATGCCACTGTACAACTGAAAAGCTGCATCCGAATTAGTATTTTCCCTCCTAAATAATTGAATATGAGAGGGAATTTGATTTAGCACTTATGTTTGATCTAAAACTGTTTCTCCAAAAGGTTGAAAATCTGACGAAGTTTTAACTTGAGGTATTTTTTGCTCAACCCAACTCATCAAACTATTCCAATTAATTCTAATTGTGTTTTGTGTAGCTTGGGGAGTGATTTCTAAACCTTTTTTAAATTCATAGCCATTGTCATAAATTCTTAAAATACTACGTCTTTTAGGTAGGTGTAAATCACAAAATTGGTAATAGTCTTGAGTTTGGGTTTTACGTTCTAATTTACCGCGAACATTAATATCTACTACCTGTTCAAAAATAGGTAAAAGTCCTACAACTTTGGCAGTTACTTCTGACCATTCAAAACTCAAAGAACCAAGTTGATTTTCTGAACTGACACATACAACTTTTGGGTTAGGTGATGATTCAGAAAAATATTGCACTTGATATACTTGAATTTGTTGAATTTGGGATATTTTTAACCAAAAACAGGGAATCCCAGCTTGTTGTAATTGTTTGCCATAAAATTGCATTTCGCCTATTTTTCCTGTGCGGTATACTCGCCAACTGCGACTAGGTAACATGAGTCTAGCTGAGTAAGTATCAATTTGCATAATTTGGGCAAATTTGGGTGCAGCTACGGTTTTTAGTTGATTATTAATCGGTTCTAAAACCAAAATTCCCGGTTCATTATTACTTGGTTCTGCTATTGCTTGAGCAATGGCTTTTTGTCTTTCTGTTTGTTCAAAATCTTTGATTCTTTGTATACCTTGACGTGCTTGGGAAATGATTTTATTATTGATGGTCACTTTCAAAAGTTGACGATAAATTTTTTCTGCTTCTTCTCGCTTTCCATAAACTTCCTGTAACCGTGCGAAATAAAATTGCACCGAAGGATCTTCCGGTGATTGTTTGAGTAATGGTTTAATTAATGTAACGGCGGTTTGATAGTCCTTACGTTCAAAGGCGGCGATAACTTCTTCCAACATGACTTTATATAAACTTAAATGAATTTCTCACGCCTAGAGCGTCGATTCAGTAATGCTAGGTAATCTGTTTTTACCTTGTAGGGGCGAAGCATTCGGACAGAATATCAATGGTTTTAGCGATAGGTTATCACCCGAATGCTTCGCCCTGACGATTAATGAATCGGTGTTCTAGA
>NZ_JAQMTI010000103.1:0-10042 GCF_028329225.1 Sphaerospermopsis kisseleviana CS-549
ACTGGGGACTGGGGACTGGGGACTGGGGACTGGGGACTGGGGACTGGGGACTGGGGACTGGTGACTGGTGACTGGTGACTGGGTAAGAGTTTTCCTAACCAGCAATTACCAATTACCAATTACCAATTACCAATTACCAATTACCAATTAAAGTAAAGATTTTCTAGCGATTCTGCCCAAATAGATAATCACACTATTACTATAAAAATGAGTTTCATCAAGGAGGATAAACCGATGGATGTTAAGCTGATTTTAGTAGGATTCACTGTTATCTTTACCTTTGCGTGCTTATTTTTCGGTACAAAAAATGGCTTTTATGATTCCGATAACTATCATGGCAACGGTTCTGCACATTAATTTGCACATTAACCAGAGTTAGAGCGCATGAGGGATGATCTATCAGTATCGTCTCGTCCTGATCCTGGGGATGCAGCTAATGAATTAGAATGTCTGCCCTATAGTGTTCAGCATGAAGATGAAGGTGTTTGTCTATTAGTACGCATGGGTCCCCACCGCATTTTATTAGATTGCGGTTTGGGGGATATTTCATATCTGACTAGGGACATAACTAAATCTGCACAGAAGGGTAGTTCATCATTGCCAGCAGATTTAGTGTTGGTTAGTCATGCTCACCCAGATCATGCTAGAGGTTTGCTGGCACTTAATCAAGCTTTTCCTCTTATGCCTATTTATGCTAGTGAGGTGACTAGCAAGTTATTACCGTTAAATTGGCCGGAACAAGCACCGGAAGAAATTCCTTCCTTTTGTCAGGCGTTACCTTTGCGATCGCCTATAGAAATACAAGAAAATCTAGTAGTAGAATTATTTCCCGCAGGTCATCTTCCCGGTGCTGTGGCTATTCTCCTCACCTACCATACCCCGCGCCGTGATTATAAATTACTTTACACAGGAGATTTTTTCCTCTCCAATTCTCGCCTAGTAGATGGGTTGCGATTAGAAGAGTTAAGAGGTTTACATTTAGATGTTCTCTTAATTGAAGGCAGTTATGGAACATCTCGCCATCCTCACCGTCGCAACCAAGAAAATCAACTAGCGGAAAGAATTAACCGCGCCATAGCTGATCACTGTTCTATTATTTTACCCACACCGGCTTTAGGCTTAGGTCAAGAATTGTTGATGTTGTTACGCTCTCATCACCATTTTACTGGCCGGGATTTAGATATTTGGGTAGATGGCAATGTAGCTACTGGTTGTGATGCTTATTTAGAACTTTTAACCCATTTTCCCGCTTCAGTCCAAAATTTTGCCCGTCATCAGCCTTTATTTTGGGATGAAAGAGTACGTCCCCGTGTGCGGCGTTTAAAAGTGGAAGATTTGACTACTTTAGGCAGTTCACCCTGTATTGTCCTCACTGACTCCACAGCGGATTTAAGTAAATATTGTCAACCCAACACAGGACCTTGGCTCATTCTCCTACCAGAAAAAATAGATATCAAAGTTAATTCAGAATATCCCGCAGCAACCACCATAGAAAGCTATCTTTTAGCTCAACACAGTGATGGACCAGGAACAACCCAATTAATTCATAATTTACGACCCCAGCACGTGGTTTTTATCCACGGTTCTCCTGCTTATTTAGCTGACCTAACCAGTTTAGACGAGTTACAAAATCGTTATCATCTTCATTCCCCAGCAGCGGGAATTGTGGTAGAATTGCCCATTGGTGAAACATTTTTACAACCTTCTGCCCCGGAAACTAATTATGAAGGGGAGTTGACGGAACTAGAAACAGTCATTACGATCTCCCTACCAGAAGCAATTACAGAGGATCCGCGTTGGCAGCAATTTGCGGATACTGGTTTAATAGAAGCCCGTTGGCAAGGGGAAGAACTGGTATTAAGAGGTTTGTCTCAACGAGAACTGCTGAATCAAAATAGCTTAGATGCAGCCCGTAGTAAGCACCCCTATACCTGGTCAGATTTAGAGTGTTGTGGTACGTGCAAATACCAGAGGGGGCAACGGTGTTGGAATCCCGCAGCCCCATTGTATAACTTTAAAGTTACCCTGGAAGGTTATTGTCCTGCCTTTGAACCTTTATCTGATCTAGAATCCTGACTCCTATTCAGGATTGCTGGATTTTGGATTTTGGATTGTGTTTGAGTTACTTGCAATCCAAAATCTAAAATCTAAAATCTAAAATTTTCTTTCCCTAGTCCCTAAATGGTAATTTTTGGGTAGACAAAGAGTTATTAGTCGGGATTCAAGTCAGTAAAACGGTTACGGATACGTTCCGACTCAGGACAGTCTTCAGTCATGAGAGGTTCTACATTACCCCGTGGTACGGAAGCTAATTTTTGCGTTACCGAGCCAATGCTTTCTAGGCGAACCATCTCTTCCCAAGAACAAACTTCGTCTTCTTCGTCTGTTTCATAGCGTAGAGTCACTAGATCACCCTCTATATCTATAATGCGGGCCCGCTCTATCCAGCGTTGCTGATCCCGCAAAAAAACACATACCTCCCGCCCGTCGCAACACAGTTGATAAATCTTGCGGTGTAGCATGTACTACTTCTGCCTTTTTAAACAACGTAGTTAAACTTGTGAAAATTTGGGTCTTAACCCGGTAAGAGATTACCCTAAAGAGTTCAATTTCATGCTTGGTGAACTATTGCAATAACCCAATCTCACAAGGACTCGGTGGTGGTAGTCAATATAAGGAATTTTTGGGTTATGAACCAATGGTTACTGCTTCAGTTGAGCTTAATCTTTTTTAGGGCAATGCTAGATCATGTCTACTTCATAGAAGTCCAACATTTCTGGATTTTTCCTTACCTGGTGAATACTTGGTGGTGTTTCCTGATTACCATCCTGTAATAAACTGTACTGCAAAACCAGCGTTAATTGCGGTTGTTTTAGTTGCCTACTTGTAGTCATTGGCATTTCTAGGAAGTCTGGGGACTCGGCTGTACTTTTAACCCTTAATGTATTTGATCTTAACTCATTCTCAGGCTTAACTTCATGGTTTTAAACAACAATCACCCAAGAGTTTTCAGTTTTGCTCTGTAGCATGAGGTGTAATACGGGCATTTTGCCTGTCAGTGGCGCAAATATGGCGATATTTCAGGATTAGGAATTTTTTTGCTGGCAATTTTTTCTTGGTGATATTCATAAATTAGCAAAATTTATTACTCGTTATTAATTCGGTGAGTTTTTACAAATTTCAATTTAGGTAAATGCGCCAATAAAAATCTAATGATGATTATTTGTATATAGCCATTTCCAAGAAGTGTGAGGTACAAAGTTTTTTCGTTTTAGGGAACTCTTAACAGGGAACTCTTAACAGGGAACAGGGAACAGTGAATAAATTTGTTTGTACTTCATTAGACTCAGAAACGCTATATTAAGCTTTAATAATTCAATCTAGGTTCTACTGAATAAACCGAAAACTTACAGGACTTACGCAAAACAGAACCACAGTAGGTTCATAATCAACATATCCCATCTGAATGATGAGAGCCAAAGTGTGAGAAAGTTAGGCTTCATGTTAAGTTGTATCGAGTAATTCTTAGTGACATTTGTTCAGTACAGGCAATTCTCTAGAATTCTTTGAACAAGCTTCTCGTTTAACTGTACCTATGCGGATTGCTTCGTATAGGTTTGTCAGAGCTTTTAAATCATCGGATTGATAGCACCTAGTTGCCAATACCTGAAGGAGTAAACCCTCTGATTCAACACTAAGATATCCGGTTTGAAAGGCAGATGCAATGAGTGTGCGAATCATGATCAATAGGGCAAATGAACGATTTATCATTTCTATTGTCAAACACTTGCTTGCTAAATACATTGATATAAAACAGTAAATATTCGTGATTCTCATTACAGAAAAGTTGTGACCTCCATCACGATTAAAAAAACAGAAATCCTCTATAATTAAAGGATTTTATCTACGTACTGATAAAATATAAGCAGTCAAAAGTACAACTACTTCAAATGTGATCAAGAATAGTGTGAGTCTGCAATTATACTATGAAGATTGTATGAAGCAAGGAACAGTTAGTATCAAAGATTACAATTTAAAAAATCTTTGCTCACGGTAAAAATTGGCGGAAATCTTCATCCTGTTGACTTAACTGCACCCAATTTAAATTTAGTGATTGGAATTTTTGTACCAAGCGATCGCACGCTGGGCGTTCAGTGGCATAGTGTCCAGCATCAATTAAAATTAATCCTTGATCTCTACTTTCTTGAAATTGATGAAATTTACAATCGGCGGTGAGATAGGCTTGGGCGTTGGTTTTCACGACTGCGGAAATAAAACCTGCGCCCGATCCGCCCAAAACCGCAACTCGTGAAATTTGCTGTTGTAAATTCGCTGCGGGGGAAAAAATCAATTTTGGGGGATGAAGTTGAGTTTGAATTGTCGAGAGTAATTCTTGCAATGTTAAAGCTGGTTCTAACATTCCTACCCGTCCATATCCTAAACCAGATTGGGTGGGAACTATGGGAGATACCGCTTGCAGTTGTAATATTTGTGCCAATACATCCGCAGTGCCATCATTTACCTGGTCGAAATTTGTATGGGCGCTGTAGATACCGATATTGTGAGTAAAAGCTAACCTTACCATTTCTGCTAGTGCTTCCCCACTGCGGAGAGATTTAGGGGGATTAAAAATCAGGGGATGATGGGCAAAAATCAGATTAGCGTTGAGAGCGATCGCTTCTTTCATTACTGCTAAAGTCGGAGTTAAACACACTAATACCCGTGCTTTTGCACCCAACACACCAGGTTCAATCTGCCAACCACAATTATCCCAGTTTTCACACCAAGCGGGATTTGCCCATTCTTCAAACCAGGTGATTAAATCAGTAATTTTCATTAGATATTTTCACTTATGATTTTAAGTAATTTTATTTAAGTAGGATGATTAAACCATTTTAGCCCAAATTCAGCTATGGTTAAACCACATCCAACACAGGTAGGAGTCAGGAGTAGGAAAAATTGGGAGCATCCCACACAGCCACACCAAAAACTCTCGCTCAACTTTCTTACCTTTGTGTCCTTTGCGTCCTTTGCGGTTCAATCATATCAGGACTTTGGTGCATATTATTTCCATAGATAAAAATAAATTTACAATGAATATATTTTGATATTTTTTGAGAGCATTTTGTATTTTCTTAATTTTGGGTAAAATAATTATCAGTTATTATCCCCAAATGTGAACTACCAACTCTCTGGTATGATTATGCTGGCGATGTTCCCAAATGTAAATACCTTGCCATGTTCCCAAAACTAGATGACCATTATTAATGGGGATGTTTTCGGAGGTATGAGTTAAAACTGTGCGGATGTGTCCTGGCATATCATCAGCACCTTCGGCATCATGAATATAATAGTTACCTTCTGGTACTAATTTAGCCATAAAATTTGCTAAATCTATTAATACATCAGGATCAGCGTTTTCTTGAATGATTAAACTGGCTGAAGTGTGACGCAAAAATAAGGTGCAAAGTCCAGTTTTTACTCCAGATTCGCCAACTATAGCGGCAACTTTTGATGTAATATTCTGAAAGGATTTGCCAGTTGTGGAAATTCTCAGTAATTTTTGATAGTGTGTCATAATAATTTTGGATTTTGGATTTTGGATTTTGGATTTTGGATTTTGGATTTTGGATTTTGGATTTTAGATTTTGGATTTTAGGTTGGGAGTGTTTCAGGAATTTTAGTTAAATTGACTTAAAATAATCTATTACTGCTTTGGCTAGAGTTTCATTACCATTTTTAGCTATGGGTTGTGGTTGTTTTGGCGGTTGGGGTAAGTCATGAAGAAAATCCCAAGTTCCATCAAAAAATTCTGTTGGTGTGATAATTTGATGGTGGTTGTAATTCTTAATTCCTGCTAATAGCAAATCAGCTTCCGCAAAGTCATGACGCGGGATGGTAATAATAGGAAGTCCTAGAAGTGTAGCTTCTGCAAAAGTGCTGTACCCTGGTTTAGAAACTACTCTGCTACAAATTGGCATAAAATCAACAGGACGATATTGGCAATTTTGCACTTTAATTAAGTTAGGTAAATCTGGTGCGGAAGCATCAAAGGCGATAAATTGCCAATCAGAAAATTTTTCAATATTATTATAAGGAATTGCTTGTAAACCTAAACCTCCAAATGTTAGCAAGATGGTTTTTTCTGGTGGTGTAGTTATTCCCCAAATGGTGCGGATTTCATCAATAGGGAAACCGGGAGAACCACCTGTTAAACCCACATCTATGATATTAGGAAAAGCAGACATGGGTGTATGGAAGGGAAGACGAAATAAGCGATCGCTTTTAGTATACCAATCACTGACCCAATCAGCAATTTCTGTAAATTCTCCTCCCCAATCTTGATAAATAAAGTCCCAACTAAAGTTACTAATCATCCAACAGGGAATGTTTGCTGCTTTCCCAAACCCAGCCGCCAGAAAAGGAATATCTGCTAATATGAGATTAACACGATTTTGGCGAAGAAAATTAACTTCCGAAGCAATTAACGAATTTTGATTTTTTTTAATTTCTCTTAACTTATCTAAGGTTGCTGCTTTATCCATTGTCAAACTATCAGCTTGAACTACACCTAAATCAAAGGCACGTTGACGCAGAATAAAATCACCTTTGATGTAGGATTCAAGCAGCCATCGGGGTGCAGTTGTAGCAATAATTAACAGCACTTCTGGGCATAATTTTTGAATTGTTGCAGCTATTGATGCGGTTCGGGTAGCATGGCCAAAGCCGTGGTTAGTGATGGTTATATATAAAATTGGACGGTTCATAAATGAGGGAATAGGGAATAGGGAATAGGGAATAGGGAATAGATAAAAGAAAACAGTAATTACGTAATCATTGAGTTTTACATCTACAGATGAGAAAATTCTTTAATTGCTGCTATTAATTGATCAATTTCTGATTCTAAGGTTAGATAATGAACACTTACCCGAATACAATTAGGATTGGCAATTGTGCGAGTTAAGATTTTTTGTGATTCTAAAAACTGCACTAATTTTAAACTCCGCTGATTATTAGTTAGCACAAAAGAAACTAACCCGCTTTGGGGAGGGGAATTTTTTAAACATTTGATATTAGATAACTCTATCAACTTTTGCCAAAGATACTCACTGTTTCTGCAAATTTGCTGATATCTTTCCTCTGCTGTTCCCCATTGATGATGAATGGCGATCGCTTCTTTTAAAGCAATATATAATGGAGTTGCTAAGGTAGACACTTCATATCTTCGCCCATCTGGTTGCCAATTAATTGGTTGTGCTTGATTATTAGTGATGACTCCATCTAAACCTATAAATGTTGGCTGCATCATTTCCCGTGCTTCGGGTCGTACATACAAACCCCCTACACCCGCAGGACCGCATAACCATTTATGTCCAGTAAAAGCATAGAAATCTACCCCCAATTCTGTTAGATTTAAAGGTAGAACCCCCACTGATTGAGCCGCATCTACCAACAACAGAGAATTATTTTTTCTACATATTTCTGCAATTTTGTCAATAGGCAAAACTTGACCAGTATTCCACAAAACATGACTTAAAACTACCAGGCGAGTATTGGGGCGGAGATTTTCAGCAATAACACTGACAGGATCACCCTCGTTTAAAGTCGCCATCAGCGGACAAGTGGAAACTTCTACAGCGAATCTACGACTAATTTCTTGGGCTGTGGCAATCACTCCGGGATGTTCACAATCAGACAGCAGCAAGTGATCACCAGCTTGCCAATTAATCCCCCACATTCCGATGTTACAACCAATGGTGACATTGCCTGTGAGAGTAATTGTGTCAGATGGTACATTTAAGGTAGAGGCGATCGCCTCCCTTACAGATTGCATTTGGGGAGATATCCAGCGATAAGCTTCCGCACCAAAAGGTCCTATTTCCTGAATATGCGCTTGAGTTTGGCTGATAGCATCCATAGCACCTTGAGGCATTGGTCCTTGTCCGCCATAATTAAAATAAATCTTGTTCCCTAAAGCTGGAAATTTTTGCCGATGGTGATACAACATATCAATATCAATTTTAGATTTTAGATTTGGGATTTGGGATTTGGGATTTGAGATTTGAGATTTTGGATGGGAAATTTAAAATGTTAAATCCGAAAATTGAGCATAAAAACCCCTATTTAACCCCCTATTTATTCATAATATTCTTCTCTCCTAACTCCTGACTCCTGTACTGGCGTTCGCGAAGCGTGCTGGAAGCATCAGCATTCGGAAAATAGCCTTTTCATAAAATTGATAATTTTTCGCCTGAATGCTTCGCCCCTACTTCGCCCCTACTTCGCCCCTACTTCGACTCTACGACTTCTGATTCCCAAAATATCCCAATTGTTGTTAACTTAAATGAATGATCATTAATGCTGAACTCCTACTCCAATATCAACGCTGTAAGCGACGGCCTTTTTTAGATACTCATGGTGACTATAGCCAGCGAGATATTCCCCATGATTTATTGGTAAAAGTGCAACAGGATAAAATTGCTCATCAGAAAAGTATAATTCATCACCTGTCATATCACAAACCTGTTTTTCCTCCAGGAAACTGGGAAGCTGGTGCAGCAGCCACTATAGAACTGATGCAGCAAGGTGTGGAGTATATACATAATTCTGTATTATTAGCCACTTATGAAGATGAATATACTTTACTGAGTCGTCCAGATTTACTTGTCAAACAGCCTGGAAAATCCAGTTTTGGAGACTGGGTTTATATTCCCGTGGATATTCAACTAGGTAAACGTCCCAAACAAGAATATCAGGTTATAGCTGCTTTTCACGCAGAAATTTTGGGAGCATTACAGGAAGTAACACCAGATGAAGCTTGGTTAATCTTGCGGAATAAAGATACAACTTATGTGGTAGACTTGGATAAATGGACACCACAAATGCTGGATATTTTGGCGGAGTATATTCAAGTGGTAGAGTCGCCAGAAGCACCAGAGGTATTTATTGCCCGTCAAAAATGCCATCTTTGTCACTGGTATAATCATTGTTATGCGATCGCCCAATCTCAGCAACATCTGTCACTGTTACCAGGTGTGACACCAATTCGCTACACTCAACTACAAGCATTATCTACTACTACTTTAGAAGCACTCGCTAACACGAATCCCAGCACTTTAGAAAATGTCATTGGTTTTGATACTCAAGTAGCATCTAAATTAATAGTACAAGCAAAATCAACATTAGCAAAAACTCCTTTAATTTTACCCTTTGCTTTACCAGCAGAAAAACTCACATTTACCGCCCCCATCGAGTTATATTTTGATATTGAAGCCCAACCAGATTTAAATTTAAATTATCTGTTGGGGGTTTTAGTAGTTGATAGAGAAAATAATACAGAGAAGTTTTATTCATTTTTAGCAGAAACACCAACTCAAGAAAACATAATTTGGCAGCAATTTTTAGATTTAGTTTGCCAATATCCCCAAGCACCAATTTACCATTTTTGTAATTATGAAGTCGAGACAGTAAAAAAACTAGGTAGACTTTATTGTACACCTTATTCCTTAATTGAACCTCTACTGACTCGATTTGTAGATATTTATGAACAATTAACAGAAAGTGTTGCCTTACCAATAGAAAGTTATGCCCTCAAAGCGATCGCACGTTGGTTAGGATTTGAATGGCGTGATCAAGAAGCTAGTGGTGCTAAGTGTATTTATTGGTATGATCAATGGTTAGAAACAGGCGATCGCCATTTTCTGGAACTGATCCAACGGTACAACGAAGATGACTGTCGTGCTACCCGCAAAGTTAAAGATTGGCTAGTTAATTTTTTCCAAACCGAATATACTAGAAAATTAGCGTAATCCAATTTTGGATTTTAGATTTTGGATTTTGGATTTTGCAAACTACATCCTACTTATCCAATTGTTAATTTTTAATTTTTCACTTTTAATTGGGGTTTGCTGAATAAACCTAAAACCTTGATATATCAAAGGTTAGAGGCTGATAAACACAGAAATTAGTGCAAGGGTTTTGAAGGGTATACCGGAAAAAGTGTGCATTTTTTGGGATTTCAAGAGATGGCAAAGAAATTTTC
>NZ_JAQMTI010000104.1:0-19037 GCF_028329225.1 Sphaerospermopsis kisseleviana CS-549
CCCCAGTCCCCAGTCCCCAGTCCCCAGTCCCCAGTCCCTATTTAACTTCTGTTTTTTCTGGTTCTTGGGTTTTGATTTCTACTTCTGTGCGTTTGGAAAAACCCCAGGTTAAAACTATGGCGATCGCACTTACCATGATCCATTGCGGTGGTACTAAAGCTTCGTTAATGACTTTGATTAATAGACGTAAACCCACAAACGCTACAGTGATATAACCTGCGTCTGCTAAATTTTCATATTCATCTAACCAGCGAATAAATAACCCGGCCATAAATCGCAGGGTGACGATACCGATGGTTGTACCGGTGAGGACTAACCAGGTTTCTTGGGAAACGGCGATCGCTGTTGTCACACTATCTAAGGAAAAGGCTAAATCTGTAAAGGCAATTACTGGTATAACTTGCCATAAAGAACTGTATTTGGGTCCGTGATGATGATGATCTTCGTCTTCCTGGGATGTGAAGTGTTGGAATACCAACCACAACAGGTAAGCAGCACCCAATAATTCAAATTGCCAGAATTTTTGTACCCAGGTAGCTGTTAGCAATAGGGTAATTCTTAAAACATAAGCAAATACTAAACCAATGTTTAATGCTTGACGTTCTAGTTTTTGATTTTCTAGTCCTTGGGCGATCGCAGCGAGGGCGATCGCGTTATCTGCTGATAGTACCGCTTCTAAAAAAACTAGGATCAGTAATACTATCAGTGCTTCAAGACTAATATGAAAGTGTAAGTAATCAAATATTTGGTCTAGCATTCCAATTTCTCAAACAACGGAAAATTTTAAATTAACAGCAATATATATTTTTACGATAGCTACTGTAATAAATTGCTACTTTTGCTAGTTTACCATGATTCTGACAAAATTAGGTGACAGTTGACAGGTGCTACGCCACGGTGACAGGTGCTACGCCACGGTGACAGCTGATAGGTGATAGGTGACAGTAATTTTAAAATTACGAATTATTCCATCCTGTAAATCCTTAAATTCTGGACATCCTGATTCAGACATTTCTTTTTTTATCGCACCACAGAAACACAGAGAAAAAATACCAATAATTATGATATTATAATTATAACCTAAAATTTCATGATTGAAAATTACACATTATGCCAATAATGCCTGAAAATAATATCAAAGAAATTATTTTTCTAGTGGAAGAAGATGATGAAGGTGGTTATATTGCTAAAGCAATTAATCAATCAATTTTTACTCAAGCTGATAGTCTTCCAGAACTACGAGAATTAATTAAAGATGCTGTTCATTGTCATTATCCTGATGAAAAAGATAAACTTCATCCTGTACATCCTTTAATCTTGGACATCCTGATTCAGACAAAATAACGTATATCTTGCTCTAGTTTTCAGGATCTTCAATTGATCAACCTGCGCTATTAATTTATCTAAAGTTTCAATTTCTTCATCAGATAATTTATTTTCAGCATTTTTCATCAATAAATCATTCAATTCAGTTTGACTTTTCACAGATAAGGAAGTTTCTGCTAACGCTTGTAATTCATTCTCAGTTAAACCAATTAATAATTCTGAATCTGTTGATAAGCTGTTGTGCATTTAATTTGTATAAGTGGAACAGGCAAGATGCCTGTTCCACAAGAGTTCAGAATATTAGGATTATACAATTTAGCTGTGTAACAGCTTAAATTGGTTAACTGTTGGTAAGTTTCCATATTTAACAACACACCAATTCTTTCTCCTTGGGTGTTAGTTATATATTGTACTGATTCAGTCATAATTTTAGATTGACTAAAAAATTAATGTGAGTCATATTTTATTATACCATATATTATAAGGTTACAGGTGACAAAAGTTTGAAAATTACGAATTATTCCATCTTGTAAATCTTTTAATCCTGGTGATCCTGATTCAGACAAATTCTTTTTTTTAACGAACCGCAGAGACGCAGGGAACGCAGAGAAAAGACAAAAATTATCTACGTTAAAATGTTAATATTCTATCCTGTACATCCTTTAATCCTGGTTATCCTGATTCAGACATTTCTTTAATTATTTCCATCGTCTCTACACTCACTGTACACACTTTCATCAACAAATCTATTACCTGTTCTTTATAATCTGCAAACCGATAAGTATTAAACTTTTCCGCAATGGTGGGATCTTTTGGTTTCTTTTCTTTATATTGATCTAATATCCATTCTAATGCACTCCGATTTCCTAACATATATTCCCAAGCTATTTCAGGAACTCCTGTTAATGTGGTAATATCATCTAAGATGATTACACCTTTATTTTTATCTGCTTTCAATTTAACTTTGATGGTTTTTTGTCGGTCCCTGAGCGAAGTCGAAGGGGGAAGCGAACTTGTACTGAGCGACTTGTACTGAGCGCAGTCGAAGTAAGTCGAAGTAGTCGAAGGGGTGTCTTTCTCTCGGTCCCTGAGCGAAGTCGAAGGGGTGAGCGAAGTCGAAGGGGTGTCTTTTAAGGGAATATCCACACGGGTTAAATTATAAGGTGTGACTGTTTCATAATTGATATGAAGTTTCATGAGTTGTTTTCCCCAGTTCACCCATTTTTGGAAGTTTTCATAATAGGGTAATCGGGGAAATTCGCGTTTTAAATTTAGTTCGTATTTTTTGCGGTATTCTGGGTTATGTAATACTGCATAAGTATAATGGAAAATGTCTATTTTGGTGATTGTTTCATCTTGATAATGGGTTTGAATTTGTTTTAATCCCCAGTCTGTGATGTTATCAATGCGGTTTCCTTCTTTGTCGTAACGATATAATGGGAGACATTGAGTTTGTTCAAGAAAGTGATAGTCACAGGGTTTTTGAGATGCAATCAACTGGAAATTTTTGGATAATGGAGGTCCAGAAAAATAAATTATAACATTGTTTTTATCAAAACTTTTACCAAATATAATTAAATGATTGGTTGTTAATCTATCATTAAGAGTTAAATCAGAATAAAAATATTGTTTTGCGAAAGGTCTATACAAGGAAAATAAAATCAAGTTTTTATGAAACTTTACTTGTGTATATGATAATAATTTTCTTTTTAGATTTTCACTCCATTTAATTGTATAGTCAACAAAATTATCTAAATTCTCGATCTTTCCAAATTCTTTATATCTTTTGATTTCAGAATTGTAAAAATCAATAAAGAAAATTATTTTCTCGACTAAAGCATCTTTATCAAAATCATAAACCCAATCATCTCTATTACTCTTAATTCCATTCGTATAAAATTTAAATATAGCAGTTTCTTGAAATTCCTGTTTTGCATCTTTTAAATTTTTATCAACTAAAGATGGTAGACTCTCAAAATCATTCTCTGCTTGATTTATCCAATTAAAATTTTTATCTGGTGTAATATGTTTAAAAGGAATTTGATTAAATTTTGTTTGTGATAAAAACCTTAGTTTTTCCTCTGCTGTATCAAACTCTGGACGACGAATATAAAATATTTGACATTTATTCAAATCACTCTTCTGTTTTTTCACCATCAACATAATAGATACACCAGTTTGAATCCCAAAAACATTATGTTTTGTTCCTGAAAGTTTGGGATTTTTTCTCACATCACCATGTAAGTCAACTACATAAATATAATTAAAATCATCACTTATAGCTTTTCTAAAACCGTCAAAAGCTCTACCATCAATAAAAGATGAATTTGTAATAAACGCAATAATTCCATTTTTACCTAGTCTATCAGAAGCCCATCTGATAAATCTAGTGTACATATCATAAGCTTTTGTTTTTTGAGCATTGCTATATTTTACATAACTTTCCTTAATTAATTTATCAATTGCTGGATAACTTCTATTCTTATTGTTATCATTTTCATTTTGTTGATTTGCATTATAAGGAGGATTTCCAATAATTACCGAAATAGTCCGATCATTCTGTCTTTTAATCCTCTCTGTATTTTCCAAAGTCATCGCAAATAAATCCATTTGCTTACCTGCAAACAACGTATTATCCAAAGTATCTACAAAACAAATATTCTCAAACTCCTCATACACCCCCATCTTCTGTTTATAAGTATATTCAATATTCAAATTTGCTATATAATAAGGTAAAATTGCCACCTCATTACAATGAATCTCATGTTGATATTTATGCTGTAAACTATGGGGAGGTAAATAATCAATCAACTCAGTAATAAAAGTCCCCGTACCCGTCGCAGGATCTAAAATTTCTACATCCTTATCCCCTAACAATTTACCAAAATGTTTATGTACTAAAAAATCCACACTTTCAATCATAAACCTAACTATTTCATTAGGGGTATACACAATACCCAACCTATCCGCAGCTTTGGGATTATATGCTTTATAAAAATTCTCGTATAATGCTTTGAGAAACTTCTGTTTTTCTTGATGATTAACAATATTAGCAGCAGTTCTTTTAATTACCGCATAATATCTTTCAATACTTCCCAAAGTATTCCGCTTTAAACTTCCAGTAAAAAACGTCGAAATTACCCCTTGTAACTCCCTCGCAACATTATTTTCTTGATGAAACTGCGACTCACTGAAAATATTAATAAAAATATCCTCAGTCAAAATATGTTGAATCATCATTTCCCGAATATCTAACAAACTAATTTCCGGGTTAATGGACTTTTTACAAAGTTCCCAAAACTTATTTCTTGCGGTTTCAAAAGATTGATTATTCCCCTCTTGACAATCAATCAACTTTCTGAGAGAATCTAATATAATGGGAATGTCTTGTTTAAATACCTCTATCGCTTCTCGAAAGTCCCGCACTTCAGGACGAACAAAATTTATAAAGTTATTAATAATACCATCTAGCGCGTCTGCATCTTGCATAGATACGCGCATTGTTTCTGTACCACCTTGAATTAAAACGGCAGTTTGGGAATCTTCAAATAAAATATTACTATCAGGATAACCTTTATTTAATTTCTTCTCAATTTCCTGATCTAAATTATCATATTCGTCTTTAGCTTCCCAGTAACCCCAATCTAACCGCAAAGCATCTTTAACTGTACCATCGGGATAAACGACTTTACCATTAGGTAATTTAAAATCTAACTCAGGAATAAGCAGAAAATCACGAGGTTTGCAATATTCATTTAACAGATTTTCAAAAGCTCTACGAATAGATTTTTCATTTCTTGAACCACCAAACTGGATGATTTTTTGGACTTCTGTTTGATATTGGGAGACTAATAATCTGGACATAAATTACTAAAAGCTGACTAATTAACCTGTTTTTCTATCTGCGTTAATCGGCGTTTATCTGCGTTTAATTATAATAATTGTATGTGATTTTTGATGCAAAGACAAGAGAAAATAAGTAAAGAATTATTGCAAAAACAATATATTAGTTAATCTAAAGTGTTAAGATATCAGGACTTACGCAAAAGGTAACGAAAGTAGGGGTAATACCCTTCGGGAAGCAAGCTACATGAATTACCCCTAGGCAAGAATAAGGTTTTCAGTCACATCTTCCGTAAGTCCTACATAAGCTGTTACACAGCTAAATTATATAATCCTAATATTCTGAACTCTTGTTTCACAGGCAAGATGCCTGTTCCACTTATACAAATTAAATGCACAACAGCTTATAATAAATTAAAGTCAAATCCTTTATAATCAAAATATCAAGGAAAACTATCTAAAAATATGAGTAACCAAATCACAATTACTCTACCAGATGAAATTTACCAAAAAGCTGAACACTTTGCACGTCTAGCAAACCGTGATTTAGCCAGCGTCTTAGTTGATACTATCCAGTTTTCTATCCCACCTATTAGCCAAGAAGCAGCAAACATTGAACCTGTATCAAAACTTTCTGATCAACAAGTTTTAGAGTTGACAGAATTACAAATGAAACCTGAAGAAGATAGCCGTTTGACTGAGTTGCTAGACAGACAACAAGCTGGTATTCTCACAGAATCAGAACATCCTGAATTACAAGCATTAATGCAAATTTATCAGGAAGGTTTATTGAGAAAAGCTACTGCATTAAGTGAAGCTGTAAAACGTGGATTAATAAAAGAGTTAGATGCGTGAGTTCTAGTCAAATTTCTGAAGAAGTCCGGGCAAGAGTACGAAACCAAGCAAATAATCAATGTGGTTATTGTCGTAGTTTACAAAAGTATGTTTTAGGAATTTTGGAGATAGATCATATTATCCCCAAAGCTAAAGGTGGAACTGATGATCAAGAAAACTTATGGTTAGCTTGTAGACTATGCAACGGATACAAAGGTACTCAAACAGAGGGATTTGATCCAGTTACTAACCAGAAGGTTAAACTATTTAATCCTCGTCAACAAAAATGGTCACATCACTTTGCTTGGACTAACAATGGTACACATATAATGGGATTAACTGCCTTTGGTCGTGTTACAGTTGTAGCTTTACAACTCAATAATATTTATGCAGTTACCGTTAGACAAGCGTGGGTTTCTGCTGGTTGGCATCCACCTGAAAATGATACGGAAGATATTATTTCTCATTAATAAAATCAATAAATTGCGATACCGCATCATATTGATCAGGAATAGCTAAAAACTGCAATAATAACTCTTGATCCAAATCTGGAAAAAACCGACTGCGGTTAACTTCCTCATATTCCAAAACAGCATTTAAACTAAAAATTTGAATTTTATGATTTCTCCAAAACCAAACTTCAGGAACTCCCTTAGGTTTATATAATTCAGTTCTATTAATTGAACCACTACTAACGATAATTTCAATCACAATATCAGGAACTTCTTTATTAGTACCAATACAATAAGATTCATCTGGTGTTCCCGAAGCATAACCCGCTGCTTCTAAAGTAAAACCACCCCTACCATAAAACCGAATCCCCTTATATCTCATGTATGCTTCTAATAAATAGGAAAGGGTTTTTTTCACATATTCATGTTTATCACCAATAGGAGACATTATTTCCAGCACCCCTGCTAAATATGCCAATTTTACAGCATGATTTTCTTCTAACTGGACTTCAATAGTTTTAAACTGTTGCCAAGAAACACCAGGTACAGTTATCAGTTTTTCTGTTTCCTGTTCTAAAAGTGGAACTGTCATAGAACAAACCGCTATTATTTTTAATCAATTATAAGCTGTTGTGCATTTAATTTGTATAAGTGGAACAGGCATCTTGCCTGTTAAACAATAGTTCAGAATATTAGGATTATACAATTTAGCTGTGTAACAGCTTACTCTCTAGCAATAAAGCAGATTGCAGATCAATAGACATCTCCAGAAAAGAAATTATGGAACTTATTTATGGGGGCAGGGCGAAGCTTATGGGATATCTAGATGTCTGATTTTTCCGTTAAATTATCGCCCATAAGCTTCGCCCCTACAGTTTCCGCAGTAGGTGATCACCCGAATGCTAAACCCCTACGATTAAAATATGTTCTGGAAAAATGACAATCTCCAGAAAAGAAATTATGGAACTTATTTATGGGGGCAGGGCGAAGCATTTGGGATATCTAGATGTCTGATTTTTCCGTTAAATTATCGCCCATAAGCTTCGCCCCTACAGTTTCCGCAGTAGGTGATCACCCGAATGCTAAACCCCTACGATTAAAATATGTTCTGGGAAAATTACAGCAACTTTTCCAGCAAACAATTTGCTAAATCCAGTAAATCAAGATCACAAATATGAAGATAACGCGCTAGAATATCGCTAATAGCTAATATTTTTTGATCTTCCCTAGAAATCCGCAAACATTCTTCTAAATCTACAGCTAAATCAAACAGTGGCCTATCTCGTAAACGATACCTAATTTTTACTGCTATATCATCATTACTTACTAAAAATTCTTTAATAGTATCTAATAAAGAATGATTCAATATTTCATCATCATCCCATGTTTCTAACCAATCTCCATCGGCATCTTCAACATAAAGATGTACATAATTTACTCCATATTCTAACCAGTCTTGTTGCATTCTGCGGGCTGCTGCTAAAATTTCAGCAAATTCATCTACTTGAGTAATGCTGTTCATTTCTTTTTGGTTAAGCATAAATGCTGATAAATGCTGTCGTAAACAGGTAACGATTTAGGCAAGGACTCAGGTGTTCAATATCAACAATTGGATATCAGGAAAAGTTGACATACTTTCCTTGGGACAGATGATCACTGTTGTACAGCGCCACATTTACTAACTGGTTGATAAAATCATTTTCGCCAGGATTGTAACTTAAAAACAATCCTCTCTCTATTTCCCACATTTGCAGGGCATTTTGCCACTTTTCATATTTTTGACCATGAAATTCTTTACTAACACTGGTGATTTGAATACAAAGTGGTTTGTGTTGATGATTACTAACGATTAAATCTGTCGCCATAGAAAGGTCAGCAATATAACGCTGCCAAACATTCCCTTCACGACGCACAATATCTTGGGCTATTGATTTAATCATATCATCATCCAACTGATTAAACTCCCCTGCCATCATTTTTTTCTTCCAAATATAAAATTTGGCATCTGTTGAGTTGATCCACTTAGGAAATAAATAACCATACCAATACCTTTCATTGGCTGTCATTTGCTCAAATTTTGCTTGTCTGGCTGCTTCGGAAGGTAATGATTTAATTAGTAGCCAAATTGTAGAGTCTGTAATTACCTCTAGGAGAAACGCAAGCACATAAGGTTTAGCAGTCAGGGAACCAGGGCGAGTATATTTAACCCAACGATTGATCTCATTTAATCTTTTGGCTAACTGAGGATCTATTGTTGCGGCTCTCTCGCTTAATAACTTTAGTTTATCCTTTATTTCTTTTGCTTGCAAACTACGCCCTACTTTTGAGTCACTAAACTAAATAAACATTTTGTTTTCAATTTATACCTGGGAACAGATGTATATGATTCATGTTTTGGTGTATTTGGTGTTAAAATTTGGTTTTTGGTAAAGTTTTGGTAAAGTTTTGGTAAAGTTTTGGTAAAGTTTACTTAATTAAAGAAAGATTGTATTGACATTTTTGGACAAAGGTTGTATTTGCCAAAATTTGAGGATTTCACAACTCTGGTTTTACCCAGTTAGCTGGTGCAAAATACTTACTGCCACAGTAGTTAGTATACTATCTTTTGGTTTCAGTCTCTACCACTCTGGTTGTTTATTTTCTGCAACTGGGGATACACTTTTTTATTTGCTGATACTTTTCTATCTTATCCTGTTTCCCGGTACAAGATGTACTGTTTTTCTTTTCCTCAATCATACTTAATATTTTCTTTAGGTTTTATCTGCTCAGTGGCTTATTTTTGCTTATTTATGACTTTTGTCAACTGGGTTACTGGGATATCTACTTCTAGTTCTGTCTAAAATGTACAAGTTATATGATAACGAACCGCAAAGGACGCAAAGGACACAAAGAAGGAATAAAATGGGATATCACACAATTTGATAATTCTGTGATAGACAGTTGGATTCATCTAGCTTAATGAAAATCTAAACAATATTTGCCAAAACTTTGCTAACAATAGTTTTCAGTCACAATACTGTTTACATAATTCATCATGTCTCAACCGACGATAGAATCTATCCTACAGGAAAAGCGTCTGTTTCATCCAGCTAGTGATTTTTCCCAAAAAGCTCAAATCAAAAGTTTGGAAGATTATCAGCGTCTTTATGATACCGCAAAAGCTGACCCTGAGAAATTTTGGGCAGATTTAGCGGAAAATGAGTTACATTGGTTTGAAAAATGGGATACTGTGCTAGATTGGCAACCTCCTTTTGCGAAGTGGTTTGTCAATGGCAAGATTAATATTTCTTACAACTGTCTTGATAGACATCTAACGACTTGGCGTAAAAACAAAGCGGCTTTGATTTGGGAAGGTGAACCGGGAGATTCTCGCACGCTAACTTATGCTCAGTTACATCGTGAAGTTTGTCAATTTGCTAATGTGCTGAAACAGTTGGGTGTGAACAAGGGCGATCGCGTGGGAATTTATATGCCCATGATACCGGAAGCGGCTATTGCTATGTTAGCCTGTGCGAGAATAGGCGCACCTCATAGCGTTGTTTTTGGTGGTTTTAGTGCGGAAGCTTTGCGCGATCGCTTAAATGATGCTCAAGCAAAAGTAGTAGTTACTGCTGATGGTGGTTGGCGTAAGGATGCAATTGTACCGCTTAAAGAACAGGTAGATAAAGCTTTAGCAGATAACGCCGCACCCAGTGTTACAGATGTCTTAGTGGTTAAACGCACCGGTCAAAAAACCCATATTGAACCAGGAAGGGATCACTGGTGGCATGATTTACAACAAGGTGTATCCGCTGACTGTCCGGCTGAACCAATGGACAGCGAAGATATGCTATTTGTTCTTTATACCTCTGGTAGTACGGGTAAACCCAAGGGGGTAGTACACACTACGGGCGGTTATAACCTATACAGCCATATTACCACAAAATGGATTTTTGATTTACAGGACACAGATGTATATTGGTGTACTGCTGATGTCGGTTGGATTACGGGACATAGCTATATTGTTTATGGTCCTCTTTCCAACGGTGCAACTACTGTAATGTATGAAGGTGCGCCCCGTGCATCTAATCTTGGTTGTTTCTGGGATGTGATTGAAAAATACGGAGTAACGATTTTTTATACTGCTCCTACCGCTATCCGCGCCTTTATCAAAATGGGTGAACACCATCCTAAATCCCGCAATCTTTCATCCTTGCGGTTGTTGGGTACTGTCGGTGAACCTATCAACCCCGAAGCTTGGATATGGTATCATAAAGTGATTGGTGGTGAACGTTGCCCCATCGTTGATACTTGGTGGCAAACGGAAACTGGTGGTGTTATGATTACACCTTTACCCGGTGCAATTCCCACTAAACCCGGCTCCGCTACCCGTCCTTTCCCTGGTATTATTGCGGATATTGTGGATTTAGAAGGTAACACAGTTCCCGATAATGAAGGTGGTTATTTAGCTGTACGTCATCCTTGGCCGGGAATGATGCGGACTGTGTACGGTGATCCTGAGCGTTTCCGTCGCACTTATTGGGAACATATTCCGCCCAAAGATGGTAAATATACTTACTTTGCCGGTGATGGTGCAAGAAAGGATGAAGATGGCTATTTCTGGGTCATGGGTCGTGTGGATGACGTGCTAAATGTGTCTGGACACCGCTTAGGGACTATGGAAGTAGAATCTGCGTTAGTTTCCCATCCGGCGGTTGCTGAGGCTGCGGTGGTTGGTAAACCTGATGAGTTGAAGGGTGAAGAAGTTGTAGCTTTTGTGACCTTAGAGGGAACTTATCAACCCAGTGAGGAGTTGAGTAAGGAACTGAAAAAGCACGTTGTCAGTGAAATTGGTGCGATCGCTCGTCCTGGGGAAATTAAGTTTACTGATGCACTGCCAAAAACGCGATCGGGTAAAATTATGCGTCGGTTGTTGCGGAATTTGGCTGCGGGTCAGGAGGTATCGGGGGATACTTCGACTCTTGAGGATCGCAGTGTTTTGGATAAGTTGCGGGAAGGTGCTTAGTTTGAATTAAGCTCACGCAGAGACGCAGAGGCGCAGAGAGTTGAATTAATATGGGGTGGGCAATTTTGCTTACCCTATATTTTGGGAAGCAAATTATAACTGAATTAAGATAGGGATATATATAACATAATGAGGGATGCACTCGGACAAAGAGGTGAGAGGATATTTGAAGTTTTAATCACTAAATTTCACTCTGATGATGGTCCCATTTTTAAGCCTCAGTTTTTAGGAGATAAATGGCAGTATGTTGATTTTATTGTTGAGTTAGTAGGTGCTGGTTGTTATATTCCTTATTTTTTTGTCCAAGTCAAAACTACCAGACAAGGTTATACTAAGAAAGATAAACGTTTAAAGGTGCAAGTAAAAAAGGAATCTGTACTTGGTATAGCATCTTATCCAGCACCAACTTATATAGTGGGAATTGATGAAGTTCAAGAAGTCGGTTATTTAGTTTCTGCTAATGGTGAAAATTTAACATCTCTCTCAAGTTTATCTACTAATTTTCCTATTAATAAACAGAATAGAGAAATCCTTTGGAATGAGGTCAATAATTTTTGGCAACCGTACACACAGAATATACAGAAAATTTTAAGTTCCCAATTTACTGATCAACAATGGAGATAAAACAATGCAAACAGAACAACCTTGGTATATTGGTTTCCGTTCAGAAGCTTTAGCTGTTGTTTACTTGACTCGTCGTGATGATTTGATTGTTTCTCAACAACAAAAAGACACAGGATTAGATTTATTAGTAACCATCACCCAAGATGGTAAGTCTAGCGGTAGAATGTTTGGGGTAGAAGTGAAAGCAACAGCTTCTAGTTCTAATTTGATTCAGCATGATAGTATTTTTAAGCTAAAAAATAAAAGATATAACAATTTGAATGTCTTGAGAGATTTACCATTTCCAGTTTGCTTATTTTTCTTTACATTAGATAATGATAAAGGTTACTATAAATGGATTTTAGAACCTATCATCAAAGATCATAATAATGTGGCTTTGAAAATTAATGAAAATGAGGAATTTAAAAACCTGAATGATGAGGAAATAGATAATATTATTACGATTGTTAATAGCTGGTATGATCATAAAAGTAATTTAATAAAATTGTAAAAATCATGAAAGAAGTAATAACACCGACAAGTAAAAGTTATAAGGAATATTTAATTTCATCTCTCCAAGATGTTGAAGAAGCTGCTGCATATTTAGAAACTTTTTTACAATTGGATGAAGAAGTCCGTGAACCTGAAGTTTTACGTTCTGCATTAAAGAATATTATTGATGCACGGTTAGCAGCAAATAATCTTTCGGAAACTGCTAAACAGAAATATCAACAACTTGATCAGATTTTATCTGCAAGTTTCGGAGATGAGATTTATAGTTTAGTTGAGTTTTTAGATGTTTTGGGATATCGAATTAAGTTAGAGGTTAAAGTATAAGTATAGTATTCATGTTTTTGGCATAAATATCATGACTCTTGCAAAGGAAACACAATACTACTCACCCGCAGAATATCTAGAATTTGAAATAAATTCAGAAATACGTCACGAATATATAGATGGCTTAATTATACCCATGACAGGTGGAACACCAGATCACAACCAAATTACTGGCAATTTTTACGCTGTGCTAAATTTTGCTCTTAAACGTCAACCCTATCAAGTCTTTGTTACAGATCAAAGACTTTGGATTCCTCAAAAACGGATTCACACTTATCCTGATGTTGTGGTTGTGCAAACTCCCTTGGTTTTTGCAGAAGGAAGAAATGATACTATTACTAACCCAATAATGATAGCTGAGGTATTATCAAAATCTACCAAAGGTTATGATCGAGATGAGAAATTTGCAGCTTATCGGACTATTCCTAGTTTTCAAGAATATATTTTAATTGATCAATATACAATGCACGTTGAACAGTATATTAAAACAGATCGGAGAAAATGGACATTTTTAGAATATGAAGATAGTAATGATATTTTGAATTTAGCTTCTATTTCTTGTGAAATTTCTCTGGTTGATATTTATGACAAGGTAGATTTTACCAGTGAAGCATCATAATTAATGGTGCGTTACTTCGTGTAAATTGATTGGTGTATTTTATAATCTTTTTGCACTCCTAACGCACCCTACAAACTACTAATTTTCATTAGCTTCTATCAAAATAGTATAATAGAGTTGATCACCAATTCTAAAAGCTGTGTGAGAAATTAACTTATCCATCAAAGATTTAACATTATTAATTAATCCTCTTTTTTTAGCAATCAACAATATACCTAATACTCCAGTCAAAGACAATCCTAATTTTATCGCTTCCTGTCTTCCTAATCTTTCATCTATTAACAACTTATTAGCATTTAATTCTATTGCTAATACAATTGCTTCAGATTCTCCCCTATCTAAATTTCGCTGTAAATCTTTTACTAATTGATAATTAATAACAGGTTTATTCTTGAGAAAATTAGCATTTTTTATAGCATTATTAACTTTTTCTCCTGCTCTAATATCTGTTAATTCATCATATACTGCTTGAGGAATAATAACTTCACTATAAATTTCTTGCAGTAAAAATAGGTGATCAATTTTAGCTAAATTGCTAATTGGTGATGTGTTACTAACAATAATCATAACCAACCTGTTTCTTGAAGAGTTTTCATATCTTCTTGAAATTCTGCAACATCATAATGAAGGGAAATATTACGTTGAGCGAGTAATTCCTGAAATTCTACATAATTCATTTCAGCTATTTTACTAGCTTTACCTAAACTAACTTTTTCTTTTTCAAATAACATCACTGCAATTTCTATTAATAATTCTTTTGATGTCATTCCTGTAGAATGGAGAATTTCATCAGAAATAGTTAAACTCATAAATTTATCTCCTCATGAAAATTGTGTTGAATTAATTATTTATCTTTACTTAATCAAGTCTTATAATATAATATCACAATTTTGGTACATTCTCAAATCTTAATTAAACCTTGCATTTGTCAGAATCAGGATGTCCAGGATTTAAGGATTTGCAGGATGTGATTGAATGATTGTTTGTGAGGATGTTGGGTATTTTATTTGTCTGAATCAGGATGTCCAGGATTTGAGGATTTTCAGGATGTGATTGAATGATTGTTTGTGAGGATGTTGGGTATTTTCAGGATGTTTTTTGATAATTTTATTTAAATGATTATAAACCATCTAAAAATTACCATCCTGTACATCCTTTAATCCTGGTTATCCTGATTCTGACAAAATTTAGATCCCCGACTTCTTTGATCTAATCATCCTGTATCAAAATCAATTATCCTAGAAGTCGGGGATCTTTGTGATACAAAATTTTACTATATATGCGCGGACAGATTTCCACTGATAACATAAATATAATGTAAATTTCGCATCTTGTCAAGTCTTAAAATGTAAATTTTATCAAGATCATCGTTTTTCTGAATCAAGATTTATACAGGATCGAAGTTTAAGCATAAAATATAAATACAATCTTGGTTATGCATAATGACTTCCCTCACAGTATTGACATTACCAGACCACACCCAGCTACCAGACTCCGATGGTACATTTGTGTTAGCGAAGCGCGTTGGTGGGATGAAGAAGGTAATTTATTGTTAACAGGTGAAGAACGCGCAGAAGTGGAAAAACAAAAACGAAAACAACTTGTGGAAAAATTACGCTTCCTTTCTCCTAAACAACTTAACGCTTTAGGAATTTGTCTGGAAATGTTAGAATAAACACTAATTTTTTACTGATTTTTTCAAAAATTCCTAAAAAATGTCAAAATTAGGATATCCTGATTCTGACCATCATTATTAAACAGGACTTACGCAAGTGTCACAAGGAAAGTCTAAATTTAAGTCTGTAGTAGGCACTTTAGTGCCAAAAATAAGCGATAAATCGCTTACTACGAACAGAGAAATATGCCAGTTGCGTAAGTCCTATTAAAATGTCCCTTTATTAAAAAGACCCTTTAAATGCTGCATAACTCAAGGTAATAATAATTGGTAAAATAATAGGAATAATAATGATTAATCCCATTTTACTAATCCTAATTTCTTGACCATCAGATTTAAACAGTGCAATTACAGCAGCAGTGGCCATAAAAATCCAAATAAATCCAAAGACTATAAAAATGGTAAATGTTGAGTTATTCATACATTATATATTTTATTTGTGGTGTACTAATATTTTAATTTGTCTGAATCAGGATGTCCAGGATTTAAAGATTTACAGGATGTGGCTTATCTGCGTGCATCTGCGTTCAATTATTCTGGTATTACTGTTAAATTACCTTTTTTTTAAACGAACCACAGAGACGCAGAGGACGCAGAGAAAAAATATCATTTATCTTTTTATTCATGCAATTAATTATGTTTAGAAGTCGGGAATCTTTGACCACAAACTAAAATCCTGTAAATCCTTTAATCCTGTACTTCGACTTCGCTCAGTAACCAGACATCCTGATTCAGATAATACCTTTGACAGATGAACAGGTATAAACTCAGCATCTAAGATATCAAAGCCGGATTGATACCAAAAGTATGAATTCCAACTTTCATATTTGGACGCTGACACCTACAGATGTCTACAAGACACTAATAACAACTCCCCAAGGTATCAGCGAGGCAGAAGCAAATTTAAGATTAAAACAATTTGGTTATAACGAACTTCCCGAACCCCAAACCCGCCCTTTAATACTCCGTTTCACTGACCAATTAACCCATTTTATGGCGTTGCTGTTGTGGGTAGCGGGAATATTAGCTTTTATTTCCCAAACTCCAGAATTAGGTTGGGCAATTTGGGCAGTTATTTGGATTAATGCTATTTTTAGTTTTTGGCAGGAATATCAAGCGGAAAAAGCTTTATCAGCACTGAAAAAAATCTTACCTTCCCAAGCTAAAGTTTTTCGAGATGGGAAATTATCTGTAATTCCTGCCCGTGAATTAGTTAGCGGCGATGTCATGCAGTTAGAAGAAGGTGATAAAATCTCCGCTGATGCCAGACTGATTGAAAGTCAATCTTTATATGTAGATGCTTCCGTACTTACAGGGGAATCTTTGCCTGTTCCCCGCATTAGCGAACCTGTCACCGCCGCAAATATCCATGCTTCGGAAGCGAGTAATTTAGTATTTGCAGGTTCTACGGTTGCTGCTGGTCGGGGACTGGCGGTAGTCTACGCAACAGGAACACATACAGAATTTGGTCAAGTCGCCCATCTTACGGCAAATGTGAAGCGGGAAGCCAGCACTTTAGAGGTGCAGATTTCTAGGGTGGTTCACATCATTACTATCATTGCTTTGAGTATGGGGGTGGTGATATTTTTATTAACTAAGTTGCTGGTGGGAATGCAACTGAAAGAAAGTTTCATTTTTGCCATTGGTATTATTGTGGCGTTTGTTCCCGAAGGTTTACTACCTACTGTGAGTTTAGCTTTAGCCATTGGTGTCAGACGCATGGCTACTAAGAATGCTTTGGTGCGGCGTTTGTCTGCGGTGGAAACTCTGAGTGCAACGACTGTTATTTGCACTGATAAAACTGGGACTTTGACTAAAAATGAAATGACTGTCCGCCAATTGTGGATTCCTAATACTAATATTAATGTGACTGGGGTGGGTTATGAACCCAAGGGAGAAGTAGAAATTACCTCTAGTGAAAATCAGTCTCAGGTGCGGTTAATGTTGACTGGTGCGGCGCTTTGTTCTAATGCGCGGTTAAATCATCCCCCCAATTCCAATCAATGGCAAGCTGTGGGTGATCCTACGGAGGCGGCGTTATTGGTGGCGGCAATTAAGGCGGGTTTGCATTTGGAGGAGTTGCAACAGCGATCGCCCAGGGTTCGGGAGATTCCTTTTGACTCTCACCGTCGGATGATGACGGTTTTGCTAGAAGGACATTTGCCGTTAGATAATGTTGAAAATTGCGAGTATGTGATTTTTACCAAGGGTGCGCCTTTGGATGTGTTGCAGCATTCGCGGTATTTATGGCATTCGGGGGAAAAGCTGGAATTAACGGAAACTCAGCGCGAGGAAGTTGTGGCGGCTAATGATCAATTGGCTAGTCAAGGTTATCGTGTTTTAGGGGTGGCGACAAGGCAAGGTGGGGGGGAATTAAATCAGCTAGATAATAATTTGTTAGAACAGGATTTGACTTTTTTGGGGTTGGTGGCGATGATTGATCCACCACGTCCAGAAGTTGCGGATGCGATCGCCCTTTGTCATCGTGCCGGCATTCAAGTTACTATGATTACAGGTGATTATGGTTTAACAGCAGCAGCGATCGCCCAACGTATTGGTTTAGCTAACGGTAAACCCAGAATTATCACTGGTGAACAATTAGGACATCTTTCTGATACGCAATTACGGCAAATCATCCACAAGCACAAAACCGGGTTAGTATTTGCCAGAGTCATACCAGAACAGAAACTCAGGTTAGTTGAAGCCTATAAAACCCTTGGTCATGTCGTCGCTGTCACTGGTGATGGTGTCAACGATGCCCCGGCTTTACGCGCTGCGAATATCGGCATAGCAATGGGAATTAGTGGTACAGATGTTGCCCGTGAAGCTGCGGACATTGTGCTGATAGATGATAACTTTGCCACTATCGTCTCTGCCATTGAACAGGGTCGGGCGGTGTATCAAAATATCCGCAAGTTCATGACTTACATTCTCGCTTCCAACATGGCGGAGTTTTTACCTTTCCTAGCAATGGTGTTTCTGAAAATACCACCAGCACTAGTAATTTTGCAGATATTAGCCATTGACTTAGGTACAGATATGTTACCCGCACTAGCATTAGGGGCAGAAAAACCGGAAACTGGTTCAATGGAGTTACCACCCCGGAAAAAATCCCAAGCACTGTTAGATTTACCTTTATTACTGCGTGCTTACTGCTTTTTAGGTCTGCTGGAAGGTTTAGCAGGTATGGCAGGATTTTTCTTTGTTTGGTGGACAAATGGTTATAATCTTCCCCAATTACAGGCACTTAGCCCTAGTATTTTATCTCACTCCGCAAATGCAGCAACAATGGCGATTTATCACCAAGCTACGACAATGACTTTAGCTGTAATTGTCGCTTGTCAAGATGGTAACGTTTTTGCCTGTCGTTCCGAAAGATTTTCTATTTTGCGTTTGGGCTTTTTTACTAACCGTTTAATTTGGGCAGGAATTGCGGTGGAATGGTTATTAATTCTCTCTATTATTTATTCTCCTACTTTGCAAAATGTCTTCTCGACTGCACCTTTAAAACCATCTTATTTGTTGATGTTATTGTTTTGTCCACCGTTAATTTTAATAGCTGATGAATTGCGAAAAATAATTATTCACAGAGTCAACCATCAAGCTGAAATCTCATAGTTATCAATTGATAATTGATAATTGACAATGGAAAGTTACATCTTGCTCAAGGGTAGAGGATAGAAAGCAAGGAAAGGTTTTTAGTAAGTAGGGTTTGCTGAATAAACCTAAAACCTTGATATATCAAAGGTTAGAGGCTGATAAACACAGAAATTAGTGCAAGGGTTTTGAAGGGTATACCGGAAAAAGTGTGCATTTTTTGGGATTTCAAGAGATGGCAAAGAA